>CAMJYF010000048.1 GCA_946409885.1 uncultured Clostridia bacterium
TCCTGTTCTTCCGTATAGGCGAACCCCAGCATATGGGCGACGCCGTATTCCACGCCGGGGTTCTCCCCGACCAACTGCCGGAAGTTTTCCTCCGTCAGCTCAAAGGCGATCTGATCCGCCGTGCCGAAATCCCGCCGCCGTATCTCTTTTTTGGAGGAGGACAGGCACGAGACGAAAAACAGCGTGCCGGAGGAAAACACCATGGCAAGGATGACGCCGACGATCAGCGCGGCGTACTGCTTTTTTCGCTTTTTCAGGCTTTGCAGCGCAAAGGTGTTGACAGTCAGCCGTTTCATTGCGCCGCCCTCCCGGTGTCCCGGACGATCTGCCCGTCGGCGAGGGTCAGGATGCGGTCCGCCTGCTCCGCCACGCCCAGGTCGTGGGTGACGAGGATCAGCGTGACGCCGAATTCCGCGCTGACGTATTTTAAGAGCGCCAGCACCTCCCGGCCGCTTTTGCCGTCCAGGTTGCCGGTGGGCTCGTCCGCGAACAGAATGGCGGGCTTGTTGGCCAGCGCCCGGGCGATGGCGATGCGCTGCTGCTGGCCGCCGCTCATGCCGGAGGGCAGGTGGGAGAGTCGGTCCTCGATCCCCAGCACTTCGGTCAGCTTTTGCAGGTAGGCTTCGTCCGGCTTGCGGTGATCCAGCATGACGGGCAGCAGGATGTTTTCATACCCCGTCAGCTCCTGCACCAGATTATACGCCTGAAACACGAAGCCGAAGCGGCGGCGGCGCAGGATGGAAAGCTGGTTGTCGTTATATTTTTTTAAGCTTTCCCCGTTGTAGATCACTTCGCCGGAGGTGGGGTTCTCCAGACTGCTGAGCACGTGCAGCAGCGTGGATTTGCCCGAGCCGCTGGGCCCGGTGATGGCGGTGAACGCCCCCTGCTCAAAGGACAGGTCCGCGTGGTCCACCGCTTTGATCACGTTCTCCCCGCTGTAATATTCCTTTGTCAACGCTTTACATTCCAAAATGGGCATAGCAACGCCTCCTTTTTTTTGTTTACAGGCACAGTATATCCCCCAAACCTTACAATAAGGTGAATTGAATCTTACGATTTCGTAAGAAAATAAGCATTGTATTTTTGCCGGAAATGCGGTATAGTAATATTGGATGGGAGGAATGGACGATGACGGATTCTCTTCCCTTGCGCGTGGCCGATGCGATCACCCGTTTTGCCGAAGAATGCGGCGTGCGGAAGGTGATCCTGTTCGGGTCCCGGGCCAGAGGCACCAACGGCCCACGCAGCGACGTGGATATTGCCGTCGGAGGCGGCGACTTCGACGCCTTTTACTGGGCGGTGAAAGAACGGATGCCTTCCCTGCTGTTATTCGATATCGTCTCGCTGGACAGCGGCATTTCGGCAGAGCTGCAAAGGGAAATTGACAAAGACGGAGTAACCATTTATGAGAAAGCTGGATAATTATTCCAACAGCCTGCAAGTATTGCGCGGCGCCGATTTTTCGATGGCTGATACGGATGAGATCTACCGGACCGGCGTGATCGGGCAATTCAACCTGACCTTTGAGCTGGCATGGAAAGCCCTGCAGGAGGTGCTGCGGCTGCACGGCGCGGCGGAAGCCATCACCGGCTCGCCGCGGGAAATTCTTCAGCTCGGCTACAAAATGGGGATTGTAGATAATGAGGACGCGTGGCTTTCCATGCTGAAAGCGCGGAACACATCCGTTCATATCTACAATGAAGAAAAAGCAAATGAATTGGTGCTGCTGATTCGGGACAGCTTCATCCCCGCGTTTGACGTTTTACTGGAAACGCTTCGGATAAAGCTGAAGGAAACCGGAGTGGAATAACGGCCGGATCAACCGGGAAGAAAGGTGAACGCCATGTGTACGCCGAATACGCTTCAGGCGCTTTTGAATGAAACCACCGCCGGGCTGCGGGATATTTTCGGGGAGAAGCTGGACAGCGTGATCCTCTACGGTTCCTATGCCCGCGGCGATTACGACGAGGAATCCGACGTGGACGTGATGGCGAAGCTGTATCTGACGCGGGAGGAGATTCGCGCGTACCGCCCGAAGGTGTCGGAGCTTGCGTTTGAAATCGGATTGAAATATGATATTCTGCTGTCGATCAAACTGCAGGATAAGGCGATGTTTGACAGGTATTTCGATGCGATGCCATTCTTCCGGAATGTGGCGAAGGACGGAGTGCTGCTCTATGGATGAAAAAACAAAGCGCTCCCTGATTGCTTATCGGTTAGAAAAAGCGCATACGGATCTGAGTGCAGCAAAATCAAACTATGAGGCGGGTTATTATGACGCCTCTGCGAACCGTTCTTATTACGCCATCTTTCATGCCGCCAGAGCGGTTCTGATGCTGAACGGGCAGGATTACAAAAAGCATTCCGGTGTAATTGCGTTTTTTAATCGGGATTATATCAAAACAGAGATTCTGGATCGCCAGTTGGGAAAGATACTGCGGGACGCGTTTGAAATCCGCACCGATTGCGATTATGAAGATTTTTACGTTGTCGCAAAAGAAGACGTGGAACAGCAGATCAAAAACGCGGCCTATTTCATCTTGGCCATAGAACAATATGTTCAGACTGTTTTTCCGGACAACTGTACAGAATAAAGAAAACGACCGGGCGCGGCTTTAATCGGCTGCGTCCGGTTTGCTTTATATGGTAATCTTTTGGTTGGCGTCGATTTTCGGGAAGCACAGCGTCAGCCGCAAGCCCTCTCCGGCGTTCTCCGCCGTGACCGTGCCGTGGTGCTTTGCGACGATCTCTTTCGTGATGGCCAGCCCCAGCCCGGTGCTGTCCGGCGAGGCGTTTGGCGCTTTATAGAACCGCTCGAACAGATGGGGCAGCTCCGCCGACGGAACGCCGCCGCCGTTATCGTCCACCTGTATGACGGCGCTTTCGTCGCCGTCCTGGATCGTCACCTGAATCCGGCCGTCCGCCGGCGTGTGCTCGCAGGCGTTTTTCACGATGTTGGAAAGGGCTTCATTCAGCCACGCCCGGTCGCAGCGCAGCGCGGCGGCGCCCGTCGATTCAAAGCGTTTTTGCGGATACAACGGACGAAAGGCGGCGAAAACCTCTTCCGTCAGCGTCCGCAGGTCCGCTTCGGCAAAGGCGAAATCAAAGCTGTCCGCCCGGATCTTTTGGAGTTTGAGCAGCTCCGCCACCAGGCGCTCCGTTTTTTCGATCAGCCGCAGCTCCTTTTCCGCGTTGGCGCTCCCCTGCTCCGCGTCCAGCTCACAGTACAGCCGCAGGCCCGCCAGCGGCGTTTTCAGCTGGTGGGAAACGTCCGCCGCGAACGCCGCGTTTTTCCGGTCCGCGTCCCTGGCCTTTTGTTTCTCCAGCTCCAGCCGGGCGATCAGCTCTGAGATCTCATTCTGCAGCAGCGCCAGGTCCCCTTCCCGCAGGCTGTACGGCAGGGGCGCGCCGTTTTTCAGATAGGCTTCCAGCGCGGTTCGCAGAGAAGCGGTCCGCCGTTTCCGCCGCAGCAGCGCGGCGCACAGCCCGGCAATGACAAGCCCCGCCAGCACAAGGGCGATCCCATACCACATCATGACGCAACGTACCGGTAGCCGACGCCGCGCACGGTCTCGATCCGGTCCTTTCCGATTTTTTCCCGCAGGCGGCTGACGTGGACGGTGAGGGTGTTGTCGTCGATAAAGTCGCCGTCGATATCCCAGATTTGTTCCAGCAGGGTCCCCCGCGGCACGATGAGCCCCGCGTTTTTGACCAGCACGGACAGCAGCTGAAATTCCGTCGGCGTCAGCAACACGTCCGCCCCGTTGACGCGGGCGGTCAGCTTTTCGGCATTCAGGAAGGAGGGGGAAGTCTCCGCCGCGCGACCGGCCCGGCGCAGCAGCGCCCGGACGCGGGAGGTCAGCTCCCGCATTTTGAAGGGCTTGGTCACGTAGTCATCGCCGCCGCAGTCCAGCCCCCGCACCACCTGCCACTCGTCGTCGCAGGCGGTCAAAAACAGGATCGGCGCGGCAAAACCGTTTTCCCGCAGTTCCGCGCAGAAGTCAAAGCCGGTGCCGTCCGGCAGCATCACGTCAAGAACGACCAGCGCCGCGTCCTGTTCCGTCAGCCGCGTCCGCGCCGCCTGCAAAGACGCCGCCGCCACGGGACGATAGCCCTCCCGTTCCAACAGCTCCGTCAGGCCGTCCCGTAAAAACGCGTCGTCCTCCACGATCAGTATTCTGTCCCCCCGCATACCGCTGCCCTCCTGTATTGGTGTGTTTCTATCATAACGCAGAAGCGGTCCGATTGCAAGACGGTTTTACGGCGCCGCTTCCTTTTTTCAGTCATACAGCCGTTTCCTTTTTTCAGTCATACAGGTACTTGACTTTAAAAACAAACGGGCGTATAATGCGGGTAATGGGCAAAGGCGTTCATTTTCGTACGGATGATTCCGCGCGAAGGTGAGCGTTATTCTTTTTCAGGGGAAGATGATTTCACAGCCCCGGAACCATCGCCCATCGCGCCGCGGCGGAAGAGCGCCGCTGCGATCATCAGCAAAAGGAACGATTTACCATGAAAATTGCCGCGATACAGATGGACATGGCGTTTGCCTGTCCCGAAGAGAATATCCGGAAGGCCGTCGCCCTCGTCCGGCGGGCGGCGGAACGGCAGCCGGACGTGATCCTGCTGCCGGAGACCTGGAACGTGGGCTTTTACCCCAAAGAGGACCTGCCCGCGCTGGCGGATCAGAACGCGGAACAGACAAAGACGACCTTTGCCGCGCTGGCCAAAGACCTTTCCGTAAACATTGTGGCGGGCAGCGTGGCGGCGGCCTTTGCCGACGGCGTTCACAACACGTCGCTGGCCTTTGACCGGACGGGGAACTGCGTATCCCGCTACGACAAGACCCACCTGTTCACCCCCATGCGTGAGGACGATTTCTTTGTGAAGGGCAGCGGGATCTCCGCCTACGCCTTCGACGGCTTTGCCTGCGGCACTGAGATCTGCTACGATATCCGCTTTCCGGAGCTGACCCGCACCCTGACGGTGAAGGGGCTGGATTTTCTGTTTGTGGTCTCCCAGTGGCCGGACGCGCGCCTCCCCCAGATGCACGCGCTGTTAAGGGCCCGCGCCATCGAAAACCAGATGTTCGTCGTCTGCTGCAACTCCTGCGGCCAGGCCCCCGGCGCCCGGTTCGGCGGCGGTTCCATCGCCTTCGATCCGCTGGGGAACGAGCTGGCGAAGGCCGGAACGGAGGAGGAGATCCTCTTTGCCGACTGCGACACGGGGATGATCCGGGAGATCCGGGAATCCATCAACGTTTTCCGCGACCGGCGGGGGGAGATCTATTTCAAGTGAGCTTCACGCAGCGCGGCAAATTGCCGTTTTGGGTTATTCCATTCAGCGGAACAACTGAGGTTTCATATTATTACTGTCAATATTATTTCTGCATCTGAAAAGGAGCATTTTACCATGAGATATTCATTTCCCGTAACACGCACCACCCATCCAAAGCCCCGTCCGGAGGACGAGTCGAAGCTGGGATTTGCCCGCTATTTCACCGACCACATGTTCGTGATGGACTACGACGAGGGGCAGGGCTGGCACGACGGCCGCGTGGTGCCCCACGAGCCCATCGCCATTGAGCCCGCCTCCTGCGTGCTGCACTACGCGCAGATGATGTTTGAGGGCATGAAGGCCTACCGCACCCCCTCCGGCGAGATACAGCTGTTCCGGCCGGATATGAACGTGAAGCGCATGACGCGCACCAACGAGCGCATGTGCATCCCCGACCTGCCGGAGGGCCTGCTGGTGGCGGCGGTGAAGGCCGTCGTCAAGGAGGATATCGACTGGGTGCCCTCCGCCCCCGGCACGGCGCTGTATATCCGCCCCTTTATCTTCGGCGACGAGGTCAGCTTTTCCGTGCTGCCCGCCAAACACTACCGCTTTCTTATCATCCTCTCCCCCACCGGCTCCTACTACGCGGCCAACGACGGCGGCCTTTCCGCCACCCGCATTTTCGTGCAGGATAAATATATCCGCGCGGCGCAGGGCGGCACCGGCTACGCCAAGGTGGGCGGCAATTACGGCGGCGGCATGCGCGCCTCGCTGGACGCCATGAAGTACCACTGCAAGGACGTGCTGTGGCTGGACGCGGCGGAGCACAAGTACGTGGAGGAGATCGGCACCTCCAACGCCTTCTTTAAGATAGGCGGCGAGGTGATCACCGCGCCGCTGGACGCGGGCACCATCCTGCCCGGCATCACCCGGGATTCGGTCATTCAGCTGCTGAAAAAGTGGGGCGTGCCCGTCTCCGAGCGGAAACTTGCCATCGCGGACGTGTTCGCCGCCCAGGAGCGGGGCGAGCTGGAGGAGATCTTCGCCAGTGGCACCGCGGCGGTCATCTCCCCCATCGGCGTCCTGAACTATAACGGCGAGGACCACCCGGTGGCGGACGGCAACGTGGGTCCCCTGGCCCAGCGCCTGTACGACGCCCTTTACGGCATCCAGACCGGCACGGTGGAGGACGATATGGGCTGGACCCTTCCCCTTGGCCTGAAGGCTTAAAGCGGAAGCATGGCCGACGGCAACGCGCCGGCGGCGCGACTTGGAGCGAAGGACGAGAGCCTGCGCCCCTATTTCCGCGCTCAGAAAACCCTTAATACGGCCGGATCCGCGGGGAACTGATGGCGGGTCCCCTCCTGGATCATCAGCTCCGCGGAGAGCCCTTCCCGGCGAAGCGTTTCATACAGTCCCCGCGCCATCGGAAGGCAGTCTTCATCCAGCGCGCCGCACGCGACGGTCAGTTTGACGTTCTTCCGCCTGACCGCGTCCGTCAACGCCCGGCTATGGGTCTCCGTCAACGGGACCCATGGGCTTTGCAATATCAGCCTGTCACAGCGGGCCGGGGAAAACGCGATTGCCCGCAGCAGCATATCGCAGCCGGCCGAAAAACCGCCGCAGACGACCGTATCGTAGCCCTCGTCCCGCACGCGCTCCAGCGCCTCCGCCACCGGCCAAAAGGACGACATATCATAGCGCCAGCGAAACGTACCGTAACCATCCGGCTGGGCGCTTTGTACCGTCTCCAGCTGCCAGACGGTTCCGTCTCCTGTCACCGGCTCCCAATCCGCCCTTGCCGCCTGTCCGTTCTGCGTATTGCCGTGGACGGCCACAAACAGGCGGGGGGCGGTTTTCTTTTGCCAGGAAAACACCGCTTTGGCGCGGGCGGCGGCCGCCGCATAGCGACCGTCGGAAACCGCCTTTAACGAGAGAAACCCGGCGTTATCCCGCAGCGCCACAAGGTCGTCGTCCTCCAACACCTCCGGGCGGTACCACCAGCCGTTCTCCTCAACGGCCGTTTTCAGCCAGGCCAGCGCCTGTTCCGGCCGGCCGCAGCCCCCTGCCAGACAGGCAAGGAAATACAGCGTCTGCGGTCCGTACGCTTCGGGACGCTGTTCATAGGCGGAAAGCAGAAAACGGTAGGCGGCGGCGTATCCCGTTCCGGCGACCGACAGGGTTTCTTCCAGCAGATCGTTTTCCTTTTTTGTCACGCGTTCGTCCATGCCGTTGCCCCCCTTGCCGTCAGTCGTCTGATCGCTGCCTGTTGATTTTGGCGATCGCTTTGAATTTCTGCCGCTTTTGCTGTAAAAAAGCGGCTCTGTCGTCCGAGTACGCCGATTCCGTCTTCAGGCTGACGTAGCTCTGCCAGCGCTGCGGGGACAATGCGCCGCTTTCGATAGCTGCCCGGATGGCGCACCCCGGCTCCGTCTGATGACGGCAATTGCCGAACCGGCATTTTCCCAGGTATTGCTCCACGTCAGGAAAAGCCTCGTCCAGCCCGACGGAAACGTCCCACATGCCCAGCTCGCGCATGCCGGGAGTATCGATGACCATCGCTCCGCCGGGCAGCATGACCAGCTGCCGGTGGATGGTGGTGTGCCTGCCCTTTCCGTCCCGTTCACGGATATCGCCGACCGCCATGAGCAACTCCCCTGCCAAAGCGTTCACCAGGCTGGATTTGCCCACACCGGAGGACCCGAGGAACACGACCGTTTTCCCGGGGGCCGCGTAAGCCGCCAGGTCGCCGATCCCCTCCCCGGTCCTGGCGCTGACCGCCAATACCGGCACGCCGGCCGCCAGTTCTTCCGCCGCGCGGAGATACGGCTCCCGCTCCGCCGCCAGGTCCGCTTTTGTCAGCACCACAACCGGGACCGCGCCGGACTGCCACGCCAGCGTCAGATAGCGCTCCAGCCGCCGTGGATTGAAATCCTGATTCAGCGACTGCACGATAAACACATAGTCGAAATTGGCCGCCACCGCCTGCTCTCCCCGGCCCGGCGCGGGATCCCGGCGGGAGAAAAACGTCCGCCGCGGCAGCGTCTTCACGATCCGGCTGTCGCCGCCGGGGTTGTATCCGATCAGGACGAAATCGCCCACGGTGGGGAATTCCTCCTCGCCGCCATAGTATTCTTTTGTTTTCAGTCTTCCGTAGGTTTCACCGTACGCGCAGACCAGCGCGTACCGCTCCTTGTGTACCGCCGTAATTCTGGCAGGGATCTCCTGCGTCTGCTCCGGCGTCATATCCGGCGTAAAGCCGTAAGCTTCCAGATTCATTTTCGTTTCCTCCGATTTCTTTTTTTGCCGGGCCGCCCTGACGGGGCAATGTCATTTAGTTAAGCGAACGCAAAGGCACAATGCCGTAGCACGCTACCTCAGCAGC
>CAMJYF010000049.1 GCA_946409885.1 uncultured Clostridia bacterium
CCGTTTTTTTGCCGGATCAGTGAGGAAGCGTTTCAAACCGCAGGGTCCGGTCCTTTGCGGAGGCGGCGGACACGGTGAGGGCGCCGTCGCCGGATTCCGTCAGGGTCAGCCCCTCCGCGGGGAGAAAGCGCCCCTCCCGCCAGATGACGGAGCCGTTGCACGTTACCGTTTGCCCTTCACCGCAGGGGATACGGATATAGGCTGTGGTCCCCCCGGGGAGAGAGGTTTCCAGCGCCGTTCCCCCGTCCGTCCGGCTGGCGTTCAGGCGGATATAGCCCTTTACCGTGGGGACGGCGCAGGACAGTGTTCCGCACACGTCCGTTTGGGGCGCGATGACGAATTCCTCCCAGCCCGGCGCGGTGGGGCGGATCCCCGCGAAGTATTTGCTCATAATGACCAGCGGCCCGCCGGACCAGGCGTGGTTGCGCGTACCGAAATATTGGTTCCAGAACTCCCACAGGGTGGAATAGTCCGCCCGGATCATGGGGCCGTACCGCCCCAGCATCCGCTCTTTGGCGGCCTCGTACCGGCCCATCCGGCACAGGGCCTCCAGCACGTAGTATTCCATGTAGGGGCTGGCATGCCGGGTTTTCGTGAGGACCTCCGTCAGAACGCCGTACTGCTCCGGCGCGGCCAGGCCGGCAATCACGGCCAGGGCGTTGGCCCTGTCGTCCGGCGCGCCGCGCTTGCTGCGGTAGCCCTTTTCCGTCCACAGGGAGGCGTATCCCTCCCGGATTTTTTCCATCTTCGCCGTAAAGCCGCCGCCGTCCTTCCCCAGCGCTTCCGCCATGTTCCGCAGACAGGAAAGGGCGTAGTAGTACCAGGCGTTTTCCATGGCGGCCGTATCCGCGTGACGGCCCCAGTCCATCCAGTCCCAGCTGCCCTCCCGGTGCTCCACCAGACCGTTCGCCCCGATCTTCCACAGGTCAACGTATTTCACGGCCGCGTCATAAACCGACGCCAGAAAATCCCGGTCGCCCGTGTACAGGTAATAGGTCCAGAACCCGCCGATCCCGGCCAGCTGCTGTACGGGCAGCTCAAAGAATTCCCCGCTGATGGGCACCACGGTCTGCAATACGTCCGTGGCGGGGTCCACATGGCCCAGCATGCAGGCCACGCCCTTTTGATACAGCAGCCAGGCGTTCGGGTCCAGCGAATACAGGGACATGATCATTTCGCTGGTCACGTCGCCCCACCACTGGGCCCGCTCCCTGTCGGGGCAGTCCATAAAGTTGTCGCGCATGGTCACGTACAGGGTGCGCAGGGATTTCTGCCACAGGGTATTCAGGTCCCTGTTGTCGCAGGCGAAGCTGCCGGAAAAGGCGGTATCGTAGCCCGTCTCCCGGTATTGCAGCGCCAGCACCGTTACGCCGGAGGGGATCTCATAGATGACCCGCTGGCCGTTGAACCAGCCCAGGGCCTCAAATTCCTGCACGCCCTCTTTTGTGATATAGGTATCGCGGACGGCGCCGATGCCGGTGTTTTCGGTCCGGATGCGGACGGTCTTCCCCGCGGGGGCGTCGATTTTCAGATAGGGCGTACACTGGGCGTTGTACGGCAGGCGGAGGGTGATCTTCTTTTTGCGGGAGAACCTGCGGCCGGTGAATTCGCCGGCGTTCTCGTAATCCTTGCGGCCGTAATCCTTCAGCAGGGGAATGCCCCTGGGGTACAGCGTGCCCCAGGGGGCGCAGCCGCCCACGCCGCATTCCGCGGCGCTCTCCCACCCGCTGTCGTCAAACCCGGGGGAGAGCCAGTCGCCGGGCTCCTGCCGGGCGTCGTAATCGATGTTGAATTCCGGCAGGCGGTAATTGGGTTTTCTGCCGCCCGAACCGTTCCGGTAGGCCCTGTGGCGGCACACCTTCCAGCTGCCGTCTGTCACGATCTCCCCCGCCTGCAGCAGAAAGCCCCCTCTTCCGCTGTCCGCGTAGGAAAAGCTCTTGTCCTTGCCCCAGTACCACACCAGCGCGGCGATCACGTTTTTGCCGGGCTTCAGATATTGGCCCACGGGCACGGCGTCGTAATAGCTGCCGTCGGGTGTGGGGCCGCGCTTTACGACGCCCTCAAACACCGCGGTCTCCCCGTTGATATAAAGCCAGTATTTGGAATCGGCGGAAATATACGCCGTCAGGTCCTTCGGCGCTTCGGTCAGCTCCACCGTTTTGCGGAAGCACATCCACACGTTTTCCTCGCTGCCGTCGGAGGCGTCCCAGATGTACCGGGCCGTCCAGTCGGTTTTTGGGGTCGTATCCAACGCCGTGTACGGCGCAAGCGTTTCCGGCGCCGTGTATTCATTCTGAAAGGGCTGAACGTTCATTTGGCCGCACCCGCTTACGATTGCCATAGTGAGCAGAAGAATGACTGCTGTCAGTTGTTTTATGCCGTCCGGTTCTCCTTCGCGCCGCCGTTTTACCGCGGTAAACGCGTTACGGCCCGGCGCTTTTCTGTTGGGAATACTCTTATCATATCATACCGGCGGAAAAAGGGAAGATAAAAAGAGAGATCATCCTGCCGCCGCTGGGTCCTGGTCCCGCAGAAACGAAGCCGTGTTCCAGATAAACGCCTGGGGCCAGGAGACCAGCCATTCGTTGATCTCCCCCGGGGCGTTGGCGCCGCCCCACCGGCAGTGGAAATAGCCCTCGTTCTGGGCGCCCGCCGGGCGCCGGTGGCCGTGAAAGACCTTGCCCTCCGCCGGGGCGACGTTCTGGATGGCGTTGGCCCACAGCAGGTCCGCCCGCCGCTTCCAGTGGCAATCTCCCGTATACCGCCACAGCTTCAGCATGCCGGGCACGGCAAACGCCCCCCAGGGATCCAGATGGTGGTGCTGGGTGGAAACGCTGGTGCCGCCCAGCGTACGGAAGCCGCAGGTGGCAAAATCGGAGCCGGGCACGGGCAGGGTATCGTGGTGGAACATCCAGGAGCAGAAATACCAGCCCGCCATCTTCGCGCAGTCCAGCCACTTTGCGTCGCCGTCCGTTTCATACAGCGCCAGCGCGCCGGAAAGCAGCGGCCAGGAGGTCTCCTTGTCGATGCAGCAGGTATCCAGCGCCCCGGCCGTGCAGTAAAACTTCGCCAGGTCCCTGTCGCGGTAGAACCGGCAGGCCCTTTGGGCGCCCTCCAGATACCGCCGGTCCCGCGTGACGGCGTACAGTTCGCACAGCGCCGGAATCATAAACGCCCCTATGGTGCCGCCGCCGTCCACGCACTCGCCGGTTTCCACGTTCCAGGCCTTGCCGAAGCCGTTTTCTTCGCTGAAGCGGTCCAGCAGGAATCCGGCGGTGGTTTCGGCGGCTTGCAGCCAGTTGGCTTTGACGACGCCCTTTTCCGCCAGGTAACGGTACGCCACGGCCAGCTCCGCCACCGCATAGCTCAGGTTGCACACGTCCGCCGTTGGGGCGGGAATCAGGTCCGCGTTGTAATTGGTATAGGGCAGGCCGGTCTTTCCGGCGCGGTCCGCCCAGAAATCCAGAATGGCCGTGCCGGTCCGGACCAGGTCCGTATCGTCCGTTTCAAAGCCCCGCCGGATCATCTGCCGGGCGTACAGGCCGTTCTGCCCGCACCAGCCGAACTCAAAATCCACCCGGTGGGTATACGCCTCTCCGTTCCAGAGGTTCCCCGTGCAGATCAGCGTCTGCCCGTTTCTTTCCACCAGCAGCGTCCGCGCGAACGCGCAGCACAGCGTCTCCAGCTCCTCCGGCGTGTAGCGCGGCGAAAAGGGACGGGCTAGCAGGTCCAGCGCCGCGTCCTCCACCAGCGCCGTGGCGTAGTATTCTTTTTCCGGCGCCCCCTCCATCAGGTAAACCGTCGTCCGGAATGGCTCCCCCGGCGCCAGGGTGATGAACGCTTCGCGGGCGTCGGCGTACCGGTCCCTGTCCCGGTAGGTGAGGGGCGTTTCCATGCCGGGGTACAAAATCCGGTGGAGCATGCGGCCGTCCTCACAGGGGATCATGGAGCAGGAGGCGTTCAGCGAGGCGGCGTCTTTGTTTGACGCGAACATGGCGAAAAACCGCTCCCCGTTTTCGCTGACGGTGCAGGCCGGTATGGCGGTCCTGCGGTGGTCGAAGACCCACGGCTTGCCGTCAAGGGCCAGCCCCTTCGGTTCCTTCCCCTTTCCCCAGGCGTTGCCGTTGTATATGACGGCGGGGATCACGTAATGGCGGTACGGAAAATCCGTTTTCGCCCTGATCTCCAGCTGGCAGACCAGCGGTGTATCGCCCGTGTTCTCCCACGCGACCGTGATCTCCCTGACGGACGCGCTGACGGGCCTCTCCTGCGCCGCGGCCCGCACCGCGCCGCCCCGCGCCGCCGCGGAAACAAACCCTGTGGTGGGTGTTCTGTATAAAAAATCAACCGGCAATTCAGCCATCATCATCCCCGATTCCTTTCATTGGCAAAATATGATCGACGTTTCACGGCGAAAAACAGGGCAGCGCATTCCTCCGGCCGTCCCGGCGCGGTGAATGCGCTCCCTGAAGGGTTTTTGCCGACGTCAGACAGAATTATACCGTATTTTCGGCGGCAAATCAACCGCATACCGTCAGGTCGGCGGCGGATTTCCTTTTTTTTCGGCAGGAACGGATTTCCCTTCTGTTCCATTGCCGCGCACAGCGCGCCTTGACTTTCAGCCCCGCGCTTGCTATTATCAGAAGGGAGGGCGGCGCCGTGCCGTCCGCCGCTGCGCGTTTGGGGCCCGCGCTTTTTTCAGAAATTTTGCCCTGTCGTTTTCCATCAACAGGCGTTATGTGTGACGAATGGCGTATATTTGCTGTCTTTAAAGAGTGAAAGGGGGATTTTCATGGAAGACGAAGCGATCATCGGGCTGTACGATACCCGCGACGAAGCGGCCATTACGGAGACGGATAAAAAATATGGCGGCTACTGCCGCACCATCTCCTGGAACATTCTGCAAAACCGGCCGGATACAGAGGAATGCGTCAACGACGCCTATCTGCACACCTGGAACGCCATCCCGCCGGAAAAGCCCCGCAGCCTGCGGGGCTTTGTGGGGCGGATCACGCGCAACCTGTCGCTGAACCGGCTGGCGGAGAAAAAAGCCGCCAAACGGGGCGGCGGGCGCTACACGGCGGTTTATGACGAGCTGGACGAATCGCTCTCCCACACCGGCTGCCCGGACGCGCTGGGGGAAATTGAGCTGCGGGACCTGCTGGACCGCTTTCTGGCGGACCTGCCGGAGGACAGGCGGAACGTGTTCATCGGGCGGTATTGGTATTTCCAGACCGTGGCGGAGATCGCTGCGCAGACGGGCTTTACCCAAAGCAAGGTGAAAATGAAGTTAAAGACCGCCCGCGACGCGCTGCGGGAGTACCTGCAAAAGGAGGGGATTTTGGTATAGAGAAAAAAGAAATAAAGATGAGAGAAAAAATAAAAAAGGAGAGCATCGTTATGTCAATTAAAAAAGCAAAAATCTATTCTGTTATCATAGCAATTCTCATTATATTAAGCAGTCTTGTCGCAAGCGCTTCAGCTAAAACCAACATTGATCCTGTCCCGATTGACGATTATATTTTGGTTGAGATGAAACACGAATATTCTTTTCCTGAAGAAGCGTATCCACCTGCGTACTTTGACGCGGAAATTGTAGAGAAAGTGGAAACAATTTCCTCCTACCATGAGGGTGGCTTAAATGATAAGGAAACGTTTACCAGAGTAGAAAAACTGATTCTTTCTGAAAAAGGGAAAGAAAATATTGATTTGTTCATTATTGAATTAAACCAAAGAGAAGATATCCTCTGTGCGGGTCGTGATTATGAATATCCAAACGGTCTGGCAGCGGCAAGTCCTGCTGATGCTTCATTTCACCAACAAAATGCGGCAAAACCGAGCAACGGTCCGATTCCGATTGACGATTATATTTTAGTCAGCATGGAGCACGAGTATTCTTTTCCGAAAGAAGAGTATTCCCCTGAATATTTTGACGCGGAAAGAGTGGATAAAGTGGAAACAATTTCCTCTTACCACGAAGGTGATTTAACAGATAAGGAGACGTTTGTCAGAATAGAAAAGCTGTATCTTTCTGAAAAAGGGAAAGAAAACATTGAATTGCTGATTGATGAATTAAATCAACGAAAAGACATTCAAATTGCCGAGCGAGATTATGAATATAAAGACGGTTTGGCAATGGTGATTCCTAACGACACATATTTTAACGATCAATATGCGCTGACAAAAATAATGGCGCAAAAAGCATGGGCCATCACGACCGGCTCTCCATCTATGCGTGTGGGTATTATCGATTCAGGTATTAAATCGACGCATCCCGACCTTTCGACAAACGTGGACACTTCTTTGAATAAAAACTTCGTTAATAATTCCTCTGCCAATGATGATTTGCGAGGACATGGAACACAGGTCGCCGGAGTGCTTGGCGCCAGAGGCAATAATACAATTGGCATAAGCGGCATATGTTGGAATGTGAAGATGATAAGTTTAATCGTATCCGATTCAGCAGGAGCCTGGACAAACGCCAGAGTTATTTCCGCAATAGACTATGCCGCGACCAAAAATATCTCCATCATCAATATGAGCCTTCAAGATGGAACGTATTGTCAAACGTTAAAAAACAGAATAGCGGATTATACGGGATTGTTTGTAGTCGCAGCCGGTAATTTAGGAAATGGCGAAACTGAAATAGAAGATCAATACGACATAAGATATCCAGCATATTACGCCAATTACAATACAATCGATAATATGATTGTGGTTTGTTCAACGGACAGTGATGACCATCTTGGATTAGGCTCCAAATATCATCCGACTATCGTCAATCTTGGCGCGCCGGGGATACATGTTTATACAACAAAAACGGGCATTTCAATGTACGGCTATACTACTTATGGCTGTACATCTATTGCTGCGCCTTATGTTGCCGGAACGTTGGCGCTCATGCGGTCTGCGAATATCTCTTTAACGTCCGCACAACTTAAATCCCGACTGTTAAGCAGCGTTGATTCTGATTCCTGGTTGACTGAGTTGGTTTCAACAGGCGGCCGACTGAATGCTTTTCGGGCTGTGCGAAAAGCAAAAGGTTATCTCATGGGAGACGCTGACCTTGACCACAGCATTACCCCTGAAGACGCAAGGCAGGTACTTCGTTGGGCAGTTGGATCGGATTCACCGACGGATTTGAATGAGGCTTTATGCGATGTGGATTATTCAAACGCGTTGGAACCGTCAGACTCTCGCTTGATTCTGAGAATGGCGGTTGGCATGGATCCTCAAATTGAGTAACTTTTATTCTAAGGAGGGAATCATAGCTTGACCGAACGGATTTTACGGGCGCTGGGCGGGACGGACGAGCGGTACTTCCTCGCCTACGCCGAACAGATGAAAGGCAAGAATCCAAAAAAAATCGTCCTGCGCCGGTGGCTTTCCGCGGCGGCTGCGGTGATCGTCATCATCTGCATTGCGTTCGCCCTGCCGCCGGTACGCCATACGCTTTTCCCGGAAAAGCACTTGCGATGGGATTTTGATTCTTTTGAGGAAATGATGGAGCGGGCAGGCGTCTCCCCGAAGGGAGACCCTTTAAAGGGAAATATCCCCTATGATACGCGTCTGTCCTCGCTGGATTTCAGTCGCTTTGACAACGAGCACTTTTATATCTGCCTGGGGGATTGGGGAGATAGAGACGGTGATTTTACCCTTGCGATGGGCCCGCCGCCCGTCTATGTCTGCGAGCTGGAAAGGGACGGCGTGGCGTATGAGATCGCGCATTACCAGTCGGTAAACTCCATGGAGATGCCGGAGCGGTTCCGCAATACGGAAAAATACCCCAACACCGTCAGTTTGTACGGCCTGCCGCCGGTCTCCTATCAAATCACGCGGAACCGGTCGGAATGCGAGTTCACCGACGTCACGGGCTACTACAAGATCATCTGCCATACCGGGGATAAAAAAGCGTTGTCGGATATCGTGGAAATGCTGCTGGGACAACCGCTGTTTGAGTACTTGGAATAACCAGGAAACGATTTCCCGAAGAAACCATAACAACAAAAATGCCGCCGCCCTTAAAAGGGAAGCGGCGCAACAGAACCTTCCGAAAAAAAGGAACCCTTGAGCGGCGATTGCGTTCAGGGGTTCCTTTGTTGCGTTGGATCGGTTACTCCGTAAACAGGGCGGTGGAATAGTACCGGTCGCCGCTGTCGGGCAGCAGGGCCACGATGGTCTTGCCCTTGTTTTCGGGGCGTTTGGCCAGGGTGATGGCGGCGAACAGGGCCGCGCCGGAGGAGATACCCACGGAGACGCCTTCCTTTTTGGCCAGCAGCTTGGCAGTGGCAAAGGCGTCCTGATTGGAGGCCTTGAACACCTCGTCGTACACGGCGGTGTTCAGCACGTCCGGCACAAAGCCCGCGCCGATGCCCTGGATCTTGTGGGGGCCGCTCTTGCCTTCGGAAAGCACGGGGGAATCCTCCGGCTCCACCGCCACCACCTTTACGGCGGGGTTGCGCTCCTTCAGGTATTCGCCCGCGCCGGTCACCGTGCCGCCGGTGCCCACGCCCGCCACAAAGATATCCACCTTGCCGTCCGTATCCTTCCAGATCTCGGGGCCCGTGGTGGCCTTGTGGATGGCCGGGTTGGCCGGGTT
>CAMJYF010000050.1 GCA_946409885.1 uncultured Clostridia bacterium
CAGGCCCCGGTTGTTGAGGCCCACCAGGCCGCCCACCTCCGCAAGATACCCGGTGGAAACGGTGCAGCTGACGTTGACCGCCGCGTGGGAGTTGATCAGCGCGCCGCGGACCTGCATACCGAGAAGGCCGCCCACGAAATTGTTGCCCTTATCGGAATAGTGGGTGATGACGCCCTGCGCGGAGCAGTTGTCGATCACAAAACCCTCATTGTTGACGGCGTTTTTGGAATCCGTGACGCCGGCAAGGCCGCCCACATAGGCGGAACGGTCGTAATGGGTATAAAACGCGATCTCCGTCAGGCGGAGGTTTTTCACCCTGGCGTCGGCGCCCAGCACGCCGAAGAAACCGATGTACACGTTTTCGCTGTCCAGCGCAAAGGGTTCGGCGGCGCGGCCCAGCGTCATGCCGGAGACCGTATGGGAACGGCCGTCGAACGTGCCGTTGAAGGCAAAGCTGCTGCCGCCGACGGGCTTCCAGGTTTCACCGGAAACGTCGATATCCGCGCCCAGCGCCACAAATTTGCCGGTGTAGTCGATCTGGCTGTTCATGGAATCCGCGAAGGCGAACAGCTGCGCCGCGTCCTCGATCACGTAGGGATCCTCTTCGGTTCCCGCGCCGCCCGCGAATATGGCCGCGTCGACCTCCGCGATCTCCCACACGTCCCCGGCGGGAAGGACCCGGCCGTCGGCCGGCTTCCACTGGCGCACGTCAAGGAAATCGATGCTGTAGGCCTTCATCAGCTTTCTGACCTCGGCCAGATTGGCGTTGAGCCGGTCGGCAAATGCCTGGGTATCCATCTCCTCCACGGCCTCCGGGGCAAACACCTTATCGACGGAGGCCACCGCAGCGGAAACGCCGACGCCCTGCGGCGCGATCTCATCCGTGGAGATCCTCTCCAGCGTATCGGCGTTGTAGGTCTCGCGGAGCTGCTTTTCCGCGGCGGGATAATAAGCGAATTTACGCAGGTCGCCCGCGGCGGGATAGCCGTAAACGCCCTGGGCGTCCTTTCCCATGCCGGAGGTGGTCACCTCGCCCGCGACGCCGCCGATCCATAGGTGATCGGTGATCCCGGCGTTGCCGACGGTGAGCGTCTCCATTGCGGAAAAGACGTTGTACATTTTTCCGGCAAACATGGCGGCGATACCGCCCGCCATACCGCCGAAGTTGGTGCTTTTGGCGGCAACGGCAGCGGCGGAACCGAAGGACGCGCAGTTGATGACGGAAACGTTGTTGCCCGTGGAACCGACGACGCCGCCCGCGTAGGCGGAATAGGTGCTGGGCGTATAGGCGTACGCCTCCACGTCAGCGGCGCAGTTCAGGATAGCGGCGGAAATGTTCGCGCGGCCGACCAGTCCCCCCGCCCAGACGAGGGCCTCGTTGGCTGCGGCGTGTACGGAGCCGCTGACGGTCACGTCGCTGATAACGGCGGCCACAGCCCCGGCTTCGTTTTTGCCGCCGACGGTATCGCCCGCCAGAATCCCCGCCCGCAGCTGGTATTTGTCGGAAGCGGAGGCGTCGATCACCGCGTTTTCCACCGTCAGGTTCCGCACCCGCGCGGTGTTGTTCAGCGCGGAAAACAGACCGAGGCTGACGGTGCTGTCAAAGCTGCCTTTGATCGTCATATTCCGGACGGTATGGCCCTGCCCGTCAAAGACGCCGCCGAAAACGGGGTCCGTCTCCTCATAGGAGGTCAGGGACGGGTTGGCCCCGCCTTGCTGCCGGTCTCCGCGCCGATGGGGTTCCAGCCGGCGACGCCGGACAGGTCGATATCCGCGCCCAGCGCCACCGTTTTGCCCCGGAAGGTGCTGCCCGCGTCCACCGCGTCGGCAAAGGCGGCCAGCTGTTCGGCGGTTTCGATGATAAACGGATTGGCGGACGTGCCCGCCCCGGAGGCGAAAAAGGTGTACTGGGCCTTGGTCAGCGCCTCCTCCGCGGCGGTCAGCAGCGCGGAAGAGCTCTGCGTGGCGCCGGTGATCACGTCAACGCCGTCGGTGCCGTTGTTTTCCTTGATGCTGGCCACCAGGCCCTCCACCCGCTTCCAGAAGCCGGGGGTCTGGCTGGAGCCGTCGGCGGCGATATCCGTGATGACCTTGTTACCGTTTGCGTCGTCCGCCACGGTGAGCGTAACGGTCACTTCGCCCTCCTCATGGCCGACGCCCACGCCGGTAGAGGTACCGGCGGCAAAGGTGTTGTTCACCCGGATGGCCGCCGCGGCGGAGAGGGGCAGGAGCGATACCGCCATCAGCAGCGACAGCAGCAGCGCGATTGCTTTTTGGGATCGTTTCATAAAAACTCCTTATGTTGGATTCCGGAAACCCGGTGCGTGAAACAGCAGACGATGGCCGCCCGTGAAAGCAGCCATGTCCGCGCTTATTCTGGCTTTTATTTGAACAGATTCCTGAAGAAGTCGATGATCTTCCGGAAGAAGGCAAGGATCTTCTGCCAGAGGGAGGTCTTTGTGCCTTCGGAACCGCAGTTGTTGTCAGCGTCGTCGTTCTGCCCGGCGGCCTTCAGGTCCGCGAGGGCGTCTTCCGCGGCGGTCAGGTCGTCCGCTTTGGTCACCAGCGCCTTCTGCTCCGCCGTCAGGGCGTCGTAGGCGGCGCGGGCCTCCGCAACGGCGGCTTCGCTGTCAAGGCTTACCTCGCCGATGGCGGCGATCTTCGCGTCGACCGCTGCGGCGGCTGCCTGATCGGCGGCCGATTTTTGCAGCGCGGCAAGGGTCGCCTCGGCGGCGGTCAGGGTGGCAAGGTTCGGCACAAGCGCCTTCTGCGCGTCGGTCAGGGCGTTATAGGCGGCGCGGGCCGCGGTGACGGCGGCTTCGCTTTCCAGCGTCACCTCACCGAGCTGCGCGATCTGTGCCGCGACGGGGGCGGCGGCCGCCGCGTCCGCTTTGGCCTGCAGCGCCGCGCCGATGGCGGCGGGATAAACGGCGCCGTTGACCGTGACGAAATTCTGCGCCGCGACGACGGCGGTATCATAGCCGTAGGCGGCCAGCACCGCGTTGACGGCGGGCAGATTGGCGTTCAGCGTGTCGGCGCTGATCGCGGCCACCGCCTTTACGTCCTCCTGATTCTCGAACACCTTGTCGTAGGCCATGGAATTGGTGGGATAACCGGAGGCCCTCAGTTCCACTGCGGAGGAGGAATCCAGTTCGCCGTTCTGGTATTTCTGCTCAGTGAGCGTCATATCGTTTTTGTAATACGCGAAGTTCCGCATGGAGCCCTCGTCCGGGTATGCCGTTCCGGAAGAACCGGATTTCATGCCGGAGGTGGTGTTCTCCGCGCAGATGGCGCCGATCCACAGGTTGGTGGTGGTTCCCTGCTTGCCGATGACGACCTCGCTCATCTCCGTATAGACGTTCCACAGCTTGCCGGCAAACATGGAGGCGACGCCGCCCGCCATACCGGCGAAGTTGGTGCTTTTGGTGGAGATGGCCCTCGCCGTGCCGCGGGTACCGCAGTTGACGATCGCAGCATTGTTGCCGGAGTTGCCGCAGATACCGCCCGCGTAGGCGGAATAGGTGCTGTCCGTATAGGCGGTCACGTCCACGTCGGCAAAGCAGTTGACGATGACGCAGGAGATGTTGGGACGGGCGATAACGCCGGAGGCGGAAAGGAGCGCCGCGTCCGCAGCGGCGTAAACGGTACCGGTGGTATACACGCTGTCCACCAGGGCGGCCACGGTACCGTTGACGTTGGCGCCGCTGACGGTATCGCCCGCCAGAATGCCCGCGCGCAGCTGGTTGTTGGCGCCGGAGGCCGTCACGTTGATGTCGGCGTCCTCGATCAGCAGGTTTTTCACCACCGCCGTCTTGTTCAGGGCGGAAAACAGGCCCACGTTGGCGGGTTCGGTATAAGACCCGGTAACGGTCATGCCCTTGACGGTATGCATACGGCCGTCGAAGGTACCGGCGAACACACTGTCTGTCTCGGTATAGGTGCCGAATTTGCCGTTGGAGCCCTTTTCGATCCCGATGGGGTTCCAGTTGGCGACGCCGGACAGGTCGATATCCGCGCCCAGCGCCACGGTTTTACCGGCGAACGTATCGCCGCCATCCACCGCCTCGGCAAAGGCGGCCAGCTCGGCCGCGGTGGCAATCACCAGGTCCGCGCCGTCCGCCGCGAAAGCAAACGCGGCGCAGGACAGCGCCAGCACAACGCTGAGAAGAACGGAAAGCATCTGTTTGACAGGGGAATGTTTCATCATTTCAATCACCTTTCTTTCCTGACCGGCCCCGACCGGCCAAAGAATGCGTTTTGGGTTAGCAGTTGCTAACTTTTGGTTAAAAATAATAACGCATACTTCCCGGTTTGCGTTATCATTTAACAGTTACCCTTTGCTAACCATACGACATCATAACAGTTTTACCGAGGGTTGTCAAGTTCCGGTTCCCAAAAGGCTATTTTCAGATAAGAAATGATTTGCGATTTTCAACGTTCGGAACGCCGCCGCGTTCGTCGTCATCCCACGGACACGTCCTCCTCCGGGAAGGTCACCGGCGGCTCGGCGCGCTTTTCAAACAGCGCCAGCGCAAAGGAGGTGCTGCCCACCCGGCCGCAGTACATCAGAAAGATGATGGTCAGGCGGGAGACGACCGCCAGGTCCCGCGTGATGCCCGTGGTGATGCCCACCGTGCCCATGGCGGAGGAGGTCTCGTAGATCACGTCCATGGCGGGCAGGTCCTGCGCGGCGGAGATGACGATGGTCCCCGCAAAGGCCAGCAGAAAGTTGAACATCAGCACGCACAGCGCCTTTTTGCCGGTGTCGCCGGAAACCGTCCTGCCGAACACGGCGGGCTTTTTTACGCCCCGCAGTCCGGCTGCCATATACAACAGCCCCACGGCCAGTGTGGTGGTCTTGACGCCGCCGGCGGTGGAACCGGAGCTGCCGCCCACGTACATCAGAAAGCACATCAGCAGTTTGGAGGGGGTGGAGAGGTCGGCGATCTCCACCGTGTTCATGCCCGCCGTACGGCAGGTGACAGAGCTGAACAAAGAGGCCAGGATCTGATCCTTGGCGGAAAGCCCTTCCAGCACGCCGCCCCGCTCCGTCAGCCAGAACAGCAGCGCCCCGCCAAAGGTCAGCAGGGCGGAAACGCACAGCGCCAGCTTGGTGTGCAGCTGGTAGCGCCGCCAGTGAAGGCCGTTGCGCTGCAGGTCCGTCCAGACAAGAAAGCCGATACCGCCGATCGTGATCAGCGCCATCAGGGTGAGGTTCACCAGCAGGTCGTCGGCATAGGGGACAAAGGAGCAGTAGGGCTCCTGGCAGCCCAGCAGATCGAACCCCGCGTTGCAGAACGCGGAGATGGCATGGAACACGCCGAACCACAGCCCCTTGAAGAAACCGAAATCCCGGATAAACCGGATGGAGAGCAGCGCCGCGCCTACCCCCTCAAACAGCAGCGTGCCCAGCACGATGCGGCGGGTAAGGCCCTTCAGCCCCGCGATGTGGGTGGTGTTGATGCTTTCCGCCATGATGGCCCGCTTGCGCAGGCCCATGTTTTTATCCGCCAGCCCGAAAAACAGCGTGGCGATGGTGATGATGCCAAGGCCGCCCAGCTGGATCAGCGTGATGATCACCAGCTGGCCGAAGAGGGACCAGTAGGTGCCCGTATCCACCAGCACCAGCCCCGTGACGCAGGAGGCGGAGGTGGAGGTGAACAGCGCCGTCAGAAAGGGGGTGGCCACCCGTTCGCGGGAAGCAATGGGCAGCATCAGCAGCGCCGTGCCCGCCGCCACCATCAGCAGAAAGCCCAGCGCGATCACCTGTAAATGCGTCAGTTTGTTCCGTTTTTTGTTATTCATCCTCTTCCAGCCATTCCGTCAGCCGCTCCGCGGCAAAATCCGCGGCCTTATCCCGCACCGCGTTGCGGCCGATATTTCCGAACCGCGCGGTATACACGCGGCATTTTCCGTTGACGCAGATCCCGAAGCAGACCGTCCCCACGGGGCAGTCCTCCGTGCCGCCGGAGGGCCCGGCAAGGCCCGTGATGCCAACGCCGGCCTGCGCCTTTCCGGCCAGCGCGGCGCCCCGCGCCATGGCCTCCGCCACCGGCTCGCTGACCACGCCGTAACGGGCAATGGTCTCCGCGGGTACGCCCACCAGCTCCTGCTTTGCCTCCGCCGCGTAGGTCACGAAGCTGCGGTCCAGTACTTTGGAGGCGTCCGGCACGTCCACAACGCGGGCGGCAAACAGCCCGCCCGTACAGGATTCCGCCGCGCAGACGGTCATGCCCCGGCGGGCCAGCAAATTTACCAAACGTTCAAAATCTGCCATGATCGATCACCCGCGGATATCATATACCATTTGAATGAAAAAAGCTATAGTTTTTTGAAAAAAGAGGAATTTACCGGCCAATTCCGGCCGCGCCGTGGCCGGACGCTTTCCGGCGCTGCCAAAAAAAGGCTGTTCACGCTATTGCTTTTGCGGCGGATTCTGCTAAAATGGTGATAGCAAAACGGAAGCGGAGGGAAACCATGCGATTCAACATCCACACCCATTCGGAACACTCCCACGACGCGGCGGTCACGATCGACGCGCTGTGCGAACGGGCGGTCGCGGAAAACCTGTCGGGGTTTGCCGTGACGGACCACTGCGACTGCGAATACGCGGCAGACCCGCTGACCTTCACCCGCCTGCTGGATTCCTGCGACGATACGCTGCGCGCCCGGGCGCGGTACGGCGACCGGCTGGTCATTGCCGCCGGGGTGGAGATCGGCGAGGCGCTGTACGACAGGGACTTTGCCCGGAAGGTGATCGCGGCCCGCCCCTGGGACGTGGTACTGGGGTCCGTTCACGCGGTGCGCTGGCCCGGGTGGGAGATCCCCTTTTCCATGATCGATTTTTCCGGCTGTGACGACGCGTTCTTACAGGCGTACCTGCGGCGGTACTACGATGACCTGCGCGAGATGGCGGAAACGGAGGATTACGACGTGCTGTGCCACCTGACCGTGCCGCTGCGCTACCTGTGCGGGAAGTTCGGCAGGCGGGTGGAGACGGCCGTTTATGACGGGCAGATCGACGGGATCCTGCGCGTCGTCATCGAAAGGGGAAAAACGCTGGAGGTCAACACCTCCGGCTGTACGGCGGAGCGGCCGTATTTTATGCCGGATGAGGCCATTCTGGACCGGTATCTGGCGATGGGGGGAAGAAACCTGACCGTGGGCAGCGACGCCCATACCGCGGAGCGCCTGACCAACGGTCTGGCGCAGGCCGAAGCCATGCTGCGAAAAAAAGGCGTGACGGAGCTGACCTATTACCTGCGGCGGCAGCCGGTCGTTTACCGGATCTGACCCGCCGCCGCCGCACAAAAAAACGCGCTCCCGACGGAACGCGTTGTTTTTTGTATTGCTTCAGACTCAGTCGCTGATGTAGGGCAGCAGCGCCAGCTGACGGGCGCGCTTGATCGCGACGGTAAGCTCTCTCTGATGCGCGGCGCAGGTGCCGGTGACTCTGCGGGGCAGAATCTTCGCTCTTTCAGAGATGAAGCGGCGGAGCTTCTGGGTATCTTTGTAATCGATGAACTCAGACTTCTCCACGCAGAAAGTGCACACTTTTTTGCGGCTCTTTCTCATGGGGCGGGGACCCCTGTTTTCTTTCTTCTCGAAAGCCATCTGTGTATCCTCCTGTAAAAAGATGAATTGAAAATCAGAACGGAAGATCGTCGTCAACGACCTGCGAAAAATCCTCCGGCGTGCTGTTCGCGTAAGAAGCGGCAGGAGCGGAAGGAGCGGCCTGTCCGCCGTAATTGCCGACGGGAGCGCCTGCGCCGTAACCGCCGGCGCCGGATTCGGCCTTGGAGCCGCAGAAGCTGACGTTATCCGCCACTACGTCAAACGCGCTGCGCTTGGCGCCGGTGTTATCTTCATACGTGCGGGTCTGCAGCGACCCCTGCACGGCGATCATGGAGCCTTTGTGGAAATACTGCGCCACAAAATCGGCGGTCTGCCGCCAGGCCACACAGTTGATAAAATCCGTCTGCTTTTCTTCGCCCGCCTTTTGATAACGGCGGTCCACCGCCACGCGGAACGTGGTGCGGTTAATGCCGCTGGGGGTTGTGCGAAGTTCGGGATCGGCCACCAGCCGGCCCATGATGACGATACAGTTCAGCATAACGGTTCCTCCTTATTTCTCTCTCGCCAGGATCAGCGAACGGAGAACGCCGTCGGTGATGTTGAACACACGGTCCAGCTCGGCCGGAAAATCCACGCCGGCTTCGTAGGTGTACAGCACATAGTAGCCGTCAGTCTCGTAGTTGATCTCGTAAGCAAGCTTACGCACACCCCACTCATCCACGGCTTCCATGGTACCGTTGGCCTCGATCAGCGCCTTGAACTTTTCCACCAGCTCTTTCGCCTTTTCTTCACCCGCTTTTACGGAGAAGACCGCTACGGTTTCATACTTTGCCATTCAGATGCACCTCCTTTTGGACTCTGGCCCCTTTGCGGGGCAAGGATACGCCGCAAACGCATTGCGACGATTT
>CAMJYF010000051.1 GCA_946409885.1 uncultured Clostridia bacterium
GCTGCGGCAGCGCCATCGCCTCCAGCTCCATGGCCACGGAGATGATCAAGGGCAAGCCCCTTTCGGAGGCCATGCAGCTGACCAACAGCGCCGTGGCGGAAGCGCTGGACGGCCTTCCCGCCTATAAAATGCACTGCTCCGTGCTGGCGGAGGAGGCCATCAAGGCCGCCCTGAAGGACTATTATGACAAAAACGGGATCGCCTACGACCCCTCCGTTTTCCCCGACTGTGAAAGCTGCGCCCACTGCGACATATGAGAGGGAAAAGTGAAAAGTGCGGTCGTGCTCAACTCTCCGCACTCCGCACTCCGCTCTCCGCTCTCATCTTTCTCAGCACCGCGATCTCCTTCGCGTACCCCTCCGCTTCGTTGGGCGTTTCCAGACAGAAGGGCAGGTCCCGCAGGGCGGGGTGGTTGACGATGGCCCGGAAGGGCTCCAGCCCGATGCAGCCTTCCCCCAGCTTTTCGTGGCGGTCCTTGTGGCTGCCCGCCGGGTTTTTGCTGTCGTTCAGGTGGATGGCTTTCAGTCTGTCCAGCCCCACGGTCTTATCAAATTCCGCCAGCACCCCGTTCAGATCGTTCACGATATCGTAGCCGCCGTCAAAGACGTGGCAGGTATCCAGGCACACGCCCAGATGGCCGTTGTCCTCCACCCTGGCGAGGATGGCCGCCAGCTCCTCAAAGCGCGCGCCCACCTCGCTTCCCTTTCCGGCCATGGTCTCCAGCAGCACGGGGGTGCGGTAACGGCCCGCCTCCAGGCGGTTCAGGGCATCGGCGATCAGGGCGACGCCGGTTTCGGTCCCCTGCCCCACGTGGCTGCCGGGGTGAAAATTGTATACCGCGTTCTCAACGGCCTCCAGCTTCCGGAGGTCGTTTTTCATCGCGTCAAAGGAGAGCTGACGGATCTCCTCCTTCGCCGCGCAGAGATTGTAGACGTACGGCGCGTGGGCGATGATCACGCCGATGCCGTTGGCCGCGGCAAAGGCGTTGTAGCTTTCTATATCCTTCGCGCTCCACTCTTTGGCGGCGTACCCCCGGGGATTGCCCGTAAAAAACTGAAAGCCGCTGCCGCCCAGCGACAGCGCCTCCCGTGCCATGCCCATAAACCCCTTGGAAAAGGACAGGTGACAGCCGACGGTGAACATATGCACATCTCCTTTCAGTCGGAAGTAATCAGTCGGAAGTCGGAAGTCCCGCAGGGGGAAAGGCATCCAACCAAACGACGGAAAGAAATAATCGAAACGTCAGATCAGAATAGGTGACGTAGGAAGACAAACTCATCGGTCAACGACTTCCGACTCCCGACTTCCCACTTCCGACTTCATCCCCCGACTTCCCACTTCCCACTTCCGACTCAATTTCACAGCTCCCGGTACTTTGCCATCATGGCGGAAAACAGCTCCTTGGTGGTGGGCGGGGTGCAGGTGATGGCGTTGGCCCCGGCCTCCACGGTCCGCTGTACGGATTCCTCCGTGTTGCCGCCGCTGGCGATGATGGGCACGTCCGGGAATCGCTCGCGGATGCGGCGCACGATCTCCGGGGTCTGCTGGGCCCCCGCCACGTTCAGGATGGAAGCCCCCGCGTCCAGCCGCGCCTGAATGTCGGTATCCTCTTTGATGACGGTGATGATCACCGGGATATCCACCGCCGCGGCCACGTCCCGCAGGTTGTCGTTGGAGATGGGGGCGTTCAGCACCACGCCCATGGCCCCCTGCATTTCCACGTCCTTGGCCAGCGAAACGGTGCGGGCCCCTTTGGTGGTGCCGCCGCCCACCCCGGCGAACACAGGGATGTACGAGCCCTTGATGATGGCGTCGCTGATGGCCTGCTGGGGCGTGAAGGGATACACCGCGAACACCGCGTCGGCGTCGCAGTTGCGGATGATGGCAAGATCGGTGGTGAACACAAGCGACTTGATCCGCCGCCCGTAGATCACGATCCCGCTGGCGGAAAAGCACGCCTGAGGCATTTGCAGAATGTTGTGCCGCAGCGGACTGCTCACCTGCGGCGCGGGTTTCTTCTGGTCCATGTTCTTGTCCCCTTTTTTCCGTATCATAACAAAACAAACTGAAAGGAAGCTAAAATAGGGAGTAGGGAATAGGGAGTGGATAGTGATTAGTGGATAGTGATTAGTGGATAGTGATTAGTGGATGGTTAGTGATCAGCGGCTGTCTGTTCCCTATTGCCTGACTACTATTCTATTTCCTGTTCCCTACTCCCTGTTCCCTACTCCCTTATTATCCTCATAGACGGCAATCAGGCGCCGGGTTTGGTCTTCGGTCAGGCGGCGGAAGGGTTTGCGGCATTCGCCCAGGTCCAGGCCCAGGTGGCGGCAGAGGACTTTACAGCCGGGCATCACGCCGCAGTCCAGCAGGGCGGCGATGATGGCGTTGGCCTTTTTCTGCTCCGCCTGCGCCGCCGCCAGGTCGCCGTTGCGGAAGGCCTTTTCGATGGCGATGTATTTTTCCGCCATAAAATTATAGGTGCTGCCGATGCCTCCGTCCGCCCCGGCGGCCAGACCGGAAAGGAACATCTCGTCGTAGCCGTTGAAGATCACCGCGTCGGGCCGGAAGGCCTTCAGCCGTTCCAGCAAAAAGAAGTCGGAGCTGGTGTGCTTTACGCCCAGAAAGCGCGGGTCGGACAGGAACTCCATGAACTGCGGGGCCGTCAGCCTGGCCCCGCCCGCCGGCACAAAGTTGTACAGCACTACCGGCAGGCCCACCTCCGCCAGCGCGAAATAGTAGCTTTTGATTTCCTCAAAGGAGAAGCCGTAATAAAAGGGCGGCACGCTGCTGACCGCGTCCGCGCCCGCTTCTTTGGCGTGGCGGGCCAGATCCACGGCCATATCCTGACCGATGCAGCCCACGTGGGCGATGACGGCGGCCTTTCCCGCCGCCTCCGCGCACACCGTCTCCACGATTTTTTTACGCTCGTCGCCCGTCAGCAGAAACGCCTCCGAGGTGGAGCCGCACACGTAAAAGCCGTTGACGCCCTTGCCCAGGTTCCACCGTACCAGCTCCCGCAGGGCGTTGTAGTTGACCGCGCCGGACGCGTCAAAGGGCGTCAGCAGCGCCGGGAATACCCCGTGAAAAACAGGATTCATTTGATATCAGCCTCTCTTCCGCTGTTATTTTCTTCCATTGTACCCGCACCAACCGAAAAGGTCAAGCGAAAAAATTTTTCAGGGGGTATCATTCCCCCGACAGCCTTTATCTGCATTGGCGCGGCGCATAAAACCTGCCTGTCCAGTCAACACTCCGGTTAAAAGAAAAAACGGGAGCATTGGCGCTATGGAACACATCACAAACACCATCACACAGGCAAGGGGGCGGCTGCGGCGGTATGCCCGGCAGGCGGCAAAGACCGGCCGGGCCACCGAAACGGCGGCGTGGGTGGAGGACAATCTCCCGGCGCTGAACGCGGCGCTGGAAAACGCGCTGCGGCCCGCCCGCCGCCAGCCGGAGCGGTTCGCCCGCCTGCTGGGCCAATGGGAGGCGCTGTGCCCGGAGGGCGTTCTGCCGGAGGAGGACGCGCTGGTACGGGCCTGGGCGGAGGCTACGCCGGATCTTTCCGACTGCGCCCTGCTGGCTCCGGCGGCGGGGGCGTATTTCGCCTGCCGCGCGGCGGAAAGCGCCGCGAAGGAGCTGGCCGGGGATACGGCGGCGGGCCCCACGGCCTGCGCCTGCGTGAAGTCGCTGCTGGCGCTGAAAAACGTGGATTTCGACGCCCTGACGGCGGCCGTCTGCCCGGCGGAACAGCTGCTGGCGCAGGATCCCTCCGGCGACTACGGGCACATGAGCGACGCCACCAAAGCCCAATATCGCCGGGCGGTGATCCGGGGCGCAAAAAATGCGGGGCAGAGCGAGGCGGACTTTGTCCGGGAGGCGCTGGCGCGGGCCCGGGCCGCCGAAACCGACCGGCACGTGGGCTTTTACCTGCCCCTGCGGAAGAACCGGCGGAAGGCCGCCGTCTGTTATCTGGCGGCGGAGGCCCTGCTGTGCCTTGCCCTCAGCGCGGGCGCGGCCCTGTGGGCGGGCCATATCCTGTATGCGGTCATGCTGTGGCTGCCCCTGTCGGCGGCGCTGTTCCCCCTGTGCGAGGCGGCGCGGGCGCGGCTCTTTCCCGCCGTGCCCCTGTGCGCCATGGAGGAGGAGCGGGAGATCGGCCCGGAAAACGCCGTGCTGGCGGTGGTCACAGGGCTGCTGCCCCCCGCGGGCGAAGCCGAGGCCCTGTACGAACATCTCTCCCGGGTGTACGACGCCGCCCGGGGCGGCAGCGTGCGGCTGATGCTGCTGCTGGATAAAAAGAACGCCCCCGCGCCGGTACTGCCGGAGGACGCGGCGGATCTGGCCGCGGTGAAAAGGGTGATCGACCGGCTGAACCGGGATCACGGCGGCGGCTTTGCCGCGGCGGTGCGCAGGCGGGAGTGGGCCCCCACGGAGGAGGAATACACAGGGCTGGAGCGCAAACGCGGCGCGGTGATCGCCCTGATGCGCTTTCTGCGGGATGGGGACGGCGGCGCCTTTGAACACCTGTTCGGCGAGACGGAGGGCCTGACCGCCACCCGCTACGTGATGGCGCTGGACGCGGATACGGAGCTTTCCTTCGGCGCCCTGCGGCGGCTGGCGGCCGTGGCCTGCCACCCCCTGAACCGGGCGGTCTGCGACCCGGTTGCCCGGTCCGTTACCCGGGGCTACGGCTGTATCACGCCCCGGGGCGAGGTGTCGCTGGAGGCCGCCGGAAGGACCTTTTTCACCCGTCTGTTCACCGAGGGCGGCACCCTGGCCTACGCTCCGGCGGTCAGCGAGCGGAATATGGATCTGTTCGGCTGCTCCGTGTTCACGGGCAAGGGCCTGATCGACGTGGACGCCTTCAACTGCGCCGTGGGGGACCGGTTCCGGCGGGGGCGCATCCTCAGCCACGACGCGCTGGAGGGCGCCATGCTGCGCACCGCCTTTGCCGGGGACTGCGAGATCACCGAGTCCTTTCCCGCCAGGCCGGATTCCTGGTATGCCCGCCTGCACCGCTGGGTGCGAGGCGACGCGCAGAACGCCCGCTATATCTTTTTTCCGGTGACCGATACCCCCGTTCCCACCCGCTTGCCCGCCGCCGCCCGTTACCACCTGTGGCAGAACGTAAAGCGCGCCGTCACCCCCGCGGCGGCGCTGGCCTGCCTGCTGGCGGCCCCCTTTGCCCCGGCCCGGGCGGCCGCCGTGCTGTACGCTGCGGCGCTGCTGAGCGCCACGGCCGACAGCCTGCTGTGCGCGCTGCGCGGCCTGCCCTCCGGCGGGGTGAGGAGCCTGCTGGGGCGGTACCGCTCATCGGAAATGGACTTTTCCCTCAAATGCTTTCTGCGGGCGGTGGTACAGGCCGGGTCGCTGCCCCGGCAGGGGCTGGTCTGCGTGGACGCCCTGGCCCGGTCGGCGGTGCGCTCCCTGTTCACCCACCGCCACCTGCTGCGGTGGACCACCGCCTCCCAGGCGGACGGCCTCTCCGCCCGGCCCCTGTTTACCGGCTACCTGCTGCCGCTGGCGGCGGGGGCCGTCACGGGCGTGTTCGGCGGCCCCTTCGGGCGGCTGCTGTCGGTGCTGATCCTGCTGGCGACGCTGCTGTCGCTGGCGGACGGCGTTCCCCTGCGGCGGTCCTCCCGCCGGGTTTCCGAGCGGGACCGGGAGACGGTGCGCTCCTTTATGGCGGCCGCCTGGCGCTACTTCGCGGACAACGTGACGGCGGAGGAGCACTTTTTGCCCCCGGACAACGTGCAGGAAACGCCGGTGATGCGCACCGCCCGGCGTACCTCCCCCACCAACATCGGCCTGTACCTCACTGCCGCCGTCGCCGCCCGCGACCTGGGGCTGATCGGCGAGGGGGAGCTGCTGGACCGGCTTTCCGCCACCTTAAAGACCGTGGCGGACCTGCCCAAATACCGGGGCTGCCTTTACAACTGGTACGATACCGCCACCCTGTCGCCCCTGGCCCCGGCCTACGTTTCCACCGTGGACTGCGGCAACTTCCTCTGCTGCCTGACCGCGCTGCAGGGGGCGCTGGCGGAGGTGGGCGGCGAGCGGGCCGCGGCGCTGAACGGCCTGATCGCCTCCCTGCGGCAGACCTGCGACATGGGCTTTTTATACGACCGGCGGCGCGACCTGTTTTATATCGGCTATGACGCGCAGTCCGGCGCCCTGTCCGAGGCCCGCTACGACCTGCTGATGAGCGAGGCCCGCATGACCTCCTTTTACGAGACCGCCTCCCGGCGGGTGCCGGCGGCCCATATGCGGGCGCTGGGACGGATGCTGCTGCGCAGCGGCGGCGGTACCGTGGCCGCCTCCTGGACCGGCACCCTGTTCGAGTACTTTATGCCCACGCTGTTTCTGCCCGTGGCGGAGGGCTCCTTTGTCGGCGAATCCCTGCGGGCGTGCCTGGCCGCCCAAAAGCGCCGCATGGGCCGCCTGCCCTGGGGCGTGACGGAAAGCTGCTTTGCCGCCGCGGACCACGCGGGCAACTACCGCTACAAGGCCCACGGCCTGGCCGCGCTTTCGCTGAAGCGCCTGGCGGACGACGAGCCGGTCGTCGCCCCCTACGCCTCGTTTCTGGCGCTGCCCTTCGATTTCAGGGGAGCCATGAAGAATCTGTCCGCCATCGCGGCCCTGCACGCCCAGGGGGCCTGCGGCTTTTACGAGGCGGTGGATTTTACCCCCTCCCGCACCGGCGGCGAGGATTACGCCATCGTGCGCTGCTGGATGGCCCACCACGTGGGCATGAGCATGGTGGCCGCGGCCAACGCCCTGCTGGATAACGTGTTCGTGCGGCGCTTTATGCGCGATCCCGCCATGCGGGCGGGCCGCAGCCTGCTGTACGAAAAGGCCCCCGCCGCGCCGCGGGTCGAACGCGGGCCAAGGCCGCGCGGACCGGAGCCCCTTTCCGGGGACCGCTTCCGTTCCACCGGCGGGGAGGGGGAGAACCCCTTTACGGAGGCCGCCTTTTACGGCGGGGAGTGGCTGCTGGCGGCGGACCGGTACGGCCGCAACCGCAGCGTGTTCGCCTCGCTGGAGATGTACCGGTATTCGGGCCGCTGCCGGGGCCTGACGGTCAGCGTCCGGTGCGGCGGAAAGGCCCTGGCGCTGAACGCGGCGGCCGCCGCACGGGGAACGCCCGGGGAAAGGGCCTTTACCGCCCGGGGACGGCTGGAACAGATCACCGCCGCCATGGGCCTGCTGGCGCACCCCTCCCAGCCCGCGCTGCTGGCGCCGGTGCGGGTGACGAACCCCTCGGCGGAGCCCGTGGAGGCGGAGGTCACCTTCTATTTTGAGCCGCTGCTGCGGCCCGCCCTGCGGGAGGACGACCACCCGGCCTTTACCGATCTGTTCCTGCGCTGGCGGTACCGTCCCTCCGAAAGGACCCTCACCTTTGCCCGGGCCCACGGCGCGGCCCTGTGCGCGGGGCTGTACTCCCGGGCGGAGTTCCGTTTTGAGACCGACCGGGAGAAGCTGCTGCCCCGGGACCCCTACCGGGAGGCCCCCGTCTGCTTTGCCGCCGGCCGCGCGGAGGGAACGGCGGTCTGCCCCGCCGCGGCAATCACGGTGCGCTTTTCGCTGCCGCCGGGCAAAAGCGCGGAGCAGGTGCTGGTCCTGACCTGTGATTTCAGTGAAAACGGCGCGGCGGAACGGCTGGAGCGGGTCCGCGCCGCCCGCCTGCCAAGGCTTTCCGAAGGGGCTGCCAACCCCTTCGCCCGGGAGTCCCTCACCGCCCCCTTCGCGGCGGCCTTTCTGCGCAGCGTGTTCTTCGGCTCCGGCGCGGCCCGGCGGGAGGCGGCGCGGGCCCTTACGGCGGACCGGGGCGCGTTGTGGGCGGTGGGGATTTCCGGCGACCTGCCCCTGCTGACCCTGCGTACCGCCGCCTGCGCGGAAAGCACCCTGCGGGCCATGGCGCGGCTGCACAAGCGCCTGGCCGCCTGCGGCGTGGCCAACGACCTGGTGCTGCTGACGGACGCGCCCGGCAGCTACGGGGAGGGGGAGCGCACCGCCTTCGACCCGCTGCTGCGGGAGGAGGACCTGCTGGGGGACAAGGGCAGGCCCGGCGGCGTGTACGTTCTGCGGGAGGGAGCCCTCTCCCCCCAGACCCTTTCTGCGGTGCTGGCCTTTTCCGCCCTGGTGTGCCCGGAGGAGGAAACGGACGCCGCCGCCCTGCCGCCGCCGGAAAAGCCCCGTGCCGACCCGGCGGAAGCCTGTGTCTGTAGCACGGAGCCTCAGCTCCGTCCTTCAACAGACGACGCCCCCCGCAGCGCGGAGCCTCAGCTCCGTCCTTCAACAG
>CAMJYF010000052.1 GCA_946409885.1 uncultured Clostridia bacterium
GTTTACGGGAGATTTCGGCTGGAAGCAGAAGCACGACAGCAGGGCGCTGCTGAAACGGGGGCTGGTGGATCTGATCGCCTCGGACGCGCACTCCGCGGAGGGACGCAATTCCGACCTCAGCCGGTGCGCCGCCTTTGTGAGCGATCACTTCGGGGAACGCTACTGCCGGTCGCTTTTCTATAAGGTGCCCGTTGACTTGCTCGGACTAAAAGACAGGAGAGAGAGTGGAAGCCATGAACAATAATAACGAATACAGTATTGAAATCGATTTTAAGGCGTTGTTTGATCTGCTGCTGAAAAAACTGCCGGTCATGCTGTTGGCGGCCGCGGTGGCCGTAGGCGTCTTCTTCGCATACGACACCTTTACCTATGTGCCGGAATATCAGTCCACGGCAATGCTGTACGTTATCAAGCAGGATTCCGACGGCAAAGAGCTGTCCGCGTCGGACTTCTCCCTGGCCCAGCAGTTGACCACCGACTGCACGCTGCTGCTGAAAAGCCGCACCGTGCTGGATCAGGTCATCCGCGACCTGAACCTGGATATGTCCTACACCGGCCTTTCCAATTCCGTCACCACCAGCAACCCGACCAACTCCCGTATCCTGAACGTCACCGTCACCAGCAGCAGCCCCGAAAACGCCAAGCGGATCGTGGATAAGGTCTGCGAGCTGGGCGTGGACGCCATTGAGGATGCCATGGGCTTCAAGCAGGTCAACTATTACGAGCACGGCACGCTGGCCACAAAGCCCAGCAACCGCACCTCCATGAAGGTCTATGCGGTCATCGGCCTGGCCGCCGCCGCCGTAGTCTATCTGATCTACGCCGCCAAGCTGATCTTCGACGACAGGATCAACAGCGACGAGGATATCGAAAAGTATCTGGATCTTGCCATCATCGGCGTGATTCCCGACGCCAACGCCACCTCCGGCAAAAAATACGGCCGTTACGGCAGGTATGGCCGCTACGGCAGATACGGCGCTTACGGCGCCTACGGCAAGTACGGTAAAGAGCCCTCTCCTGCAAAAGAGAAGCCCAAAAAGGCCGCAAAGGCCAAACCGGCGGATGCAGCCAAAGAAAACAAAGACTGAGAAAGGCGGAGGATTGACAGATGAGTATTGTTACCCTTGAAGTAGCGGGAAAAGACAACTACTATGTGGAAGAAGCGATCAAGGTCCTTCGTACCAATATCCAGTTCAGCGGCAACGACATGAAGGTCATCATGCTGACCAGCTGCGGCGAGAACGAGGGCAAGACCACCGTGGCCCTTCACGTGGCCAAGAGCTTTGCGGAGCTGGGCAAGAAGACCCTGTTCATTGACGCGGATATGCGTAAATCCATGATCGCCGCCCGTAACGCCAAAACCACCGATACCAAAGGCCTCAGCGAGGTGCTGACAAAGCAGGAGAACATCAGCGACTGCCTTCTGAAGGTGGAATCCTCCTCCCTGATGATGCTGCTGGCGGGCACGGTCCCGCCCAACCCGGTGGAGCTGCTGAACAGCAAGTCCTTCGACAGTCTGATCGCCGCCACCAGAAGCAATTTCGACTACGTTATCATCGATACGCCCCCGCTGGGCATCGTGGTGGACGCCGCCGTGGTGGCGGACAAGTGCGATGGCTGCATTCTGGTCATCGGCGACAAGCGCAACAAGATCAAGCGCGAAAAAGAAGTGATCGCCATGATCCGTAAAACCGACTGCAAGCTGTTGGGCGCCGTGCGGAACTACTCCAGAAGCACTACGGATAAGGGCTATTACAAGAAATACAAGAAGTAAAGGCGGGTCTGTATGTCGGTATTTCTGCGGGAACGCATTAAGAACGGAAGGTTTGATGGCGCATGAAAAAACGCTCTGAAGGCGGTTCTCCGCGCTTCAATATCCGGTGGCTGCTGGTTTTCTACGACGTCCTGATCTTCGCTGGCGTTGAAACGGCGGTGTTGTTCTGGTACGCCGGGTTTGCCAGGCTTACCACGGCGGATAAGCTGTACCATATCCTGCTGTTTGCTGCGTTTTTGTTTTCACTCCGGTTTTTCTTCAATATCTACCGGCAGATCTGGCGGTACGGCGGCATCCAGTCGTACATCCGGATGCTGCTTGCGGACGGATTCGCCTGCGCCGCCTATTATACGCTGCAGCGGTTCCCGATCGGTTTCGCGCAGCTCAGCGTGATCCAGGTCGCCGCGATCGGATCCCTCAATCTGTTGATTTCTCTGGCGGTAAGAATGTTTTACCGCTACGCCTATAAATGCGCGGACACCTCCACTCCCTTCGGCAGGTTCCTTCGCTGGCTGATCAAAACCTTCGTGGGGAACGATATCGCCTATGTGAACACCGCCCAGAACCGGATCAAGATCGCCATCGTCGGCGCGGGCCGCGTGGGCACGTCGCTGGCGGAGGAGCTGCTGAACAGCCCCACGGCAGCCTACGTTCCCAAGTGTTTTATTGACGTGAAAAAGGAAAAGATCGGGCGGCAGATCCACGGCATCCCGGTCCTTTCAGAAGAGGAATTTTCCTTTAAAAAACTGGAAACCCTTGAAATTCAGGAGATCGTATTCGCCGTTCCGCAGCTTTCCGCGGAAGAAAAAAAGCAGATGTACGATTTCTACCGCCAGTCCGGCTGCAAGATCAAGGTATACGATTTTCCGTCCATTCCCACCTCCACCGGCGGCAAGCGCCGTCTGCGTGAGTTCGATGTGGAAGAACTGCTGTTCCGCAAGCCCATCATCGTGGCCGATGAAAAAACGGGCGAGTATTACCGGAACAAGACCGTCCTGATCACGGGCGGCGGCGGTTCCATCGGTTCGGAGCTGTGCCGGCAGATCGCGAAGATGAAGCCGAAAAAGCTGGTCATTCTGGACGTATACGAAAACGGCGCCTACGACGTGCAGCAGGAGCTGCGCATCGCCTACGGCAGCGCGCTGGACCTCAGTGTGGAGATCCTGTCCGTTTGCAACCGCAGCGCGCTGGAGCGCGTGTTTGAGGAGTACCGCCCCAACGTGGTGCTCAACGCCGCGGCGCACAAGCACGTGCCGCTGATGGAGCACAACTGCGTGGAGGCGGTGGAAAACAACATCTTCGGTACGCTCAACACCGTGGAGATGAGTGAGAAATACGGCGCGGACCGGGTGATCATGATCAGCACGGACAAGGCCGTCAACCCCACCAACGTGATGGGCGCCACCAAGCGGTTCTGTGAAATGATCGTGCAGGCCCACAGCCAGAAGGGCGGCCATACCACCTTCAGCGCCACCCGTTTCGGCAACGTGCTGGGCTCCGCGGGGTCCGTGATCCCGCTGTTCCGCCGGCAGATCGCCAACGGCGGTCCCATCACGCTGACAGATAAGCGCATCATCCGCTACTTCATGACCATTCCGGAGGCCTCCCAGCTGGTGCTGCAATCCGGCGCCATGGCCAAGAACGGCGAGCTGTTTGTATTGGACATGGGCCAGCCTGTAAAGATCTACGATCTGGCGGAAAATATGATCCGCCTCAGCGGGATGGAGCCGGACAAGGATATCGAGATCATCGAAACGGGCCTCCGCCCCGGCGAAAAGCTCTACGAGGAGCTGCTGGTCAAGTCGGAGGAGCTGGACAAAACGGAAAACAGCCTGATTTTCATTGAGCGGGACACGCCCCTATCTTTGGATGAAATCGAAAAAAGGCTGGAACTCCTGCGGGAAGCGGTCCGGACGGGCAGCGACGAGGAGGTCTATTCCGTTCTCCGTCAGGTGGTTCCCACCTTCAAACGGCCCGAAGAGGTCAACAATACGGCAAAAGATCTGAAGGAAATGGCCAAGGCGACCGTCTGACGGTTTCCGGCGGATCGGATATCAGAACACCATGTGTATATTTCCCATATGCATATGGTGTTTTTTTGAGGAAAAATGTATCGGGAATTTGGTAAAAGGCTGTCGGATCTGCTGCTATCTTTGGTGTTTTTGTCGGTTTTGTGGCCGCTGTTGCTGGCGCTGTGCCTCACGGGCGCGGCGGCCATGCGGGGCAATCCGTTTTTTACGCAGGAGCGGGTCGGCAGAGATGAACGGATCTTCCGGATGGTAAAATTCCGCAGCATGAACGACCGGCGCGGGCCGGACGGCCGCCTGCGGCCGGATGAGGAGCGGCTGACCCGCTACGGCAGGTTTTTGCGGAAGACCTCCCTGGACGAGCTGCCGGAGCTGTTCCACATCCTGCGGGGCGAGATGTCCTTTGTGGGGCCGCGACCGCTGCTGCCGGAATATCTGCCCTTTTATACGCGGCGGGAACGGCGCCGGCATTCGGTGCGCCCCGGGCTGACAGGGCTGGCGCAGATCCACGGCAGAAACGACATTGCCAGCTGGGAGGAGCGTTTTTCTTACGACCTGGCCTACGTGGAGACCTGTTCTCTGCGGGGCGACGTCCGCATCCTGCTGGCCACCGTGCGGCAGGCGCTGCGGGGGACCGGTGTGCTCTGCGGCAGCGAGATCAGGGCCGGCCGGCTGGACGACGCAAGGAGGCAAGAAAACGATGATCGTCACTGTCAGACCCTTCCGTGAGAGCGATATCCCCGATAAGGTCCGGTGGATCAACGACCCGGCCAACCATCGGTATCTGCACTATGAACTGCCGCTGACCGTGGAAGGGACGCGGCAGTGGTATTACAGGGCGAAAAACGCCTCCGACCGTTTTGACGGGGTGATCCTGGCCGACGGCGTTTCCTGCGGGGTGATCGGCCTGCTGCGGATCGACGCCGAAAAGAGCGACGCGGAATTTTACGTCACGGTGGGGGAGGCCGCTTACCGGCGCCGGGGCGCGGCGCTGGCCGCCTCCCGGCTTGTGCTGCGGTACGCGTTCCGGGAGTTGGGCCTGTCCCGCGTCTATCTGTTTACGGAGACGGGCAACCTGCCCGCCCAACATCTGTTTGAAAAGCTCGGTTTTGTCCGGGAGCGGCTGCTGGCAAACGACGTTTTCGTCAACGGCCGTTCCGCCGACCGCTATCAGTACGGCGTCACGGACAAAGCCTTCAGGGAGAGTCTATGAACACACCGCTGCTGTATCTGGGGGAGGAAGACGGCAACAGAATCTTTGTCAAGCGGGAGGATCTGTACCCGCTTTCGCTGGGCGGCAACAAGGCGCGAATTGCGGAAGCCTGGTTCCGTGAGATCGACGCGGGGGACTGGAGCTGCGTGGTCACCTGCGGCGGCGTCGGCTCCAACCTGTGCCGGGTGACGGCCAATCTGGCCGCGGCGCGTGGTATGGGCTGCCTGCTGCTGATGCACACCGGGCGGCAAAGGGATTCCCTCAACCGCAGGCTGGCGTCTCTCAGCGGCGCGCGGATCCTGTACTGTCCGCCGGAGCGGCTGGGTCAGACGATCGAAGACCGGCTGGCGGAGCTGCGGGACGCGGGCGAGCGCCCCTTTTTTATCCCCGGCGGCGGCCGGGGCGTCCCCGGTTTTCAGGCGTACGCCGAATGCTACCGGGAGATCAGGGCCGATGAGCAAAGCGCCGCCGTCGCGTTCGATTACCTCTTTGTTCCCTCCGGCACCGGCACCACCCAGGCGGGGCTTGTCTGCGGCCGGCTGCGGGCGGAGGATCCCTGCCGCATTGTGGGCGTCAGCGTCGCGAGAAGCAGGAAAAGGGGCCGCCCGGTGATCCTGGACAACGTGCGGCAATACTTTGCGCGGGAAAACCTTCCGTTGTCGGAAGCGGACCTGGAAAACGCCGTTGTCTTTGAGGACGCCTGGACGGGCGGCGGCTACGGGCTGGGCGATTACTCCGATACACTGCGCGAGGTGTGGAACCGCTACGGCCTGCCGCTGGACAACACCTACACCGGCAAGGCTTTTTACGGGATGCGGCAATACCTGAAAGAACACGCAATCCGCGGCAAAACCGTTCTGTTTATCAACACCGGCGGCTTGCCGCTGCTGTTTGACGATCTGCTGCTGCGGGAACAACACGAAGGAGGGGAACGCGCATGAGAAGCTCCGTCAGAGCCATGGCGGACGGTCTTTACGACCTGACCGAACGGAAATACCGGGTGTGGGAATACCGCCGCATGGCCCGGCGGCGGCTGCGGGCCATGGGCGGCGGCGCGGACTGCCGCGCGGCCTACCGGCGGACGGTGGTTCCCTACTGGGCCCGCTTCGGCGTAAGGCCGGGGCTGCTATGGTACCGCCTGTTCGCGGCGGCGGACGGGACGGTGGATCCCCGCTACATCCCGGACGACCTCTGGTTCGACCGCATCCTGCCCTACTATTCCAACCCGCAGTTCCGCCGGTTCGGGGAGGACAAGAATTACCACGCCGTCTGGCTGCCGGAGGTGCGGCGGCCGGCCACCGTCGCCTGCCGGATCGCGGGCGTCTATTACGACGGCGACTATCATATCATCTCGCGGGAACAGGCGGCGGAGCGCTGCCTTGCCTTCGGCGACCTGCTGCTGAAGCCCTCCGTGGACAGCGGCGAGGGGCATGATATCCGTTTTATCCGCCGCGGGGAGCTGGACCGTTCGGCCATGCTGGCCGCGCTGGACGGGGCGGGCGGCAATTTCCTTGCGCAGGAGGCGGTTGTCCAGCATGAAACGCTGGCCCGGCTGCATCCGGATTCCGTCAACACCCTGCGCATCATCTCCTTTTTGTTTGAAAACGAAGTACATATTCTATCCGCCATCCTGCGGGTGGGCGGCAGCGGGTCGCGGGTGGATAACGTAGGCGCCGGCGGCAGCGCCTGCCCGGTGGGGCCGGACGGCCGTCTGGGCCGGTATTCCGTCAACCGGCAATCACAGCGCTCGGAATACGCCCCGAACGGCGCCCGGTGGGATACCGTAACGTTGCCCGGCTATGAAAAAGCCCTGGCGATCATCCGCGCCCACCACGGGAAGCTGGCGCACTTCAAGCTGATCGGCTGGGATTTCGCCATCGACCCGGCGGGGGAGCCGGTGATGATCGAGTTCAACACCGCCCCGGGGCAAAACCAGTTCTGCTGCGGCCCCACCTTCGGGGACCTGACGGACCGGGTGCTGACAGACGTGTTCCTGACAAAAAGCCTGAAGGGAAGCCAGAACTGACGTGAGACCCATCCAAAAACAATTGGCCCATCTGCCGCCGGTCAAAGCGGCCCGCGCCGTGAAATGGCGCTGCCGGACCCGTTTCCGGATGCTGCCATCCCGGGCGGCGCTTTTTCTGGAGCTTCATCCCGCGCTGAAGCGTCGCCTGACGGAAGCCGCCCTCTCGCGGCGGGCCGATCTGCGGGAGATCGCCGCCTTTGCCGCCGCCAACGGCCTTTCTCCCGCCCTGCGGGAGGAGCTGCTGTGGTACCGGCTGGCCTACGGCTATTCCCGGCAGGAATACTTCTGTTACGGCTTCGCGGAAAAGGCCCCTGCGGAGCGCCGCGCCTTCCTGTCGGAACGGGAAAGCGTGTTGCTCTCCTACCGTTGGAACGATCTGGACGGCATGACGCTGCTGAACGACAAATATCAGACCTTTTGCCTCTACGGCGCGTTCTTCGGGCGGGCGGCCGCCCCGGTGCGGTCCGCTGCCGATGGGCCGGGGTTTCTCCGGTTCGCGGCGGCGCATCCCGTCTTTGTGGCGAAGCCTCTGAACGGCGCCCGGGGAGAGGGCGTGGAGAAGATCGACCTGTCGGCAACCGGCGAAAACGCGGCGGCGGTATTCCTTGAACTGCTCGCCCGCGGCGGCGTGCTGGCAGAAGAGCTGATCCGCCAGAGCGCCGCGCTGGCGCGGTTCCACCCGGCCAGCGTCAACACCGTGCGGGTCGTCACGTTTCGGGATAAAAATGACGGAGTGTCCTATGATTGCTTTCTGAAGACGGGCCGCGGCGGTTCGTTTGTGGATAACGGCGCGGCGGGCGGCGTCCTGGCCGGGATCGACCCGCTGACCGGGTATGTCGTTACGGACGGCGTGGATGAAAGCGGCCGCCGCTATGCGGCGCATCCCGATACCGGCGTCCGGTTCCGGGGGACGCTGCTGCCGGATTGGGAGGCGCTGCTGGCGCTCTGCCGCAGGCTTTCCGCCGTGCTGCCCGCTGTGCGCCTCACCGGCTGGGATCTGGCGCATACGGAAAACGGCTGGCTGCTGGTGGAGGCCAACGGCCAGACAGAGCTGATCGGCCCGCAGGCGGTGTTCGGGCGCGGCCTGCGGCACCGATGGATGCACAATCACTGAACGGAGGGGATCGCCATGGGGACGGACGGCGCCGCGCGGATCACGTTTGTGGGGGATATCATGTGCGAAAAGCCCCTGCAGCGCGCCTGGAACAAAGGGGGAGACGCGGTGTTTGACCGGGTCTTTTCCCGGACCGGGGCGCTGTTCGCCG
>CAMJYF010000053.1 GCA_946409885.1 uncultured Clostridia bacterium
TGATGACCCTCGGCTTCGTGGCCGCCGAAATCAAAAAAGACGCGGACGCGTTCTTTGAGCGGCTGCGGATGGGTTGAGGCTATGCCGCCCCCGCCTTTTCCGCGGCAAATTGGAGGTTGTCCCGCCGTTGTAGCACGGCGCATTGCGCCGTCTGTTGAGAGTGAAGCATTATATTACAACGCTTTGAATGTTGTTTTCGCTTGGAATGACGGCGTAATACGCCGTGCTACGTGAAGACCCCGACAAATCCCCTTTGCTGAAGCGGAAAAGCTGAACCACTAATCACTATCCACTAATCACTAACCACTAATCACTAACCACTAACCAATCACCCAACCAAACCGGAGGTATCCTTATGAATCTTTCTTCTTCCACCTTAAAAAACCGCGCAAAAATCAAGCTGCAGGGGATGTATGGGCAGTCGCTGGTGGTAACCCTCATCTACTCCCTTATCATTTCGTTCTGCTCCGGCGGTTCCATTGTGTCGTCCGTCACCAACGCGTTCCGCATTTCCAGTCAGGCCTTTGAATCCATGGAAGGCGGCTACGGGGAGGTATTCAGCCCCGTCAACTTCAACGTCTCCATCACCCCCTTCTCCTCCATCGGCGCCATCGCGCTGTTTCTGCTGGCGGGCCCGCTGATGGTGGGCATGGCCCACTACTTCCTGCATCTGGCAGACCGCAACAATCCCCAGATCAACGATCTGTTCGGCCACTTCAAAAACTTCGGCAACACCTTTGTGCTGTATCTGCTCACCACCATATTCACCTTCCTGTGGAGCCTTCTGTTCCTCATCCCCGGCATCATCGCGGGCATCAGCTACGCCATGGCCCCCTATATTTTAGCGGAACACCCGGAGATCAAGGCCAGCGACGCCATCAAAATGTCCAAGGACATGATGCGCGGCCACAAGGGCGAATACTTTGTGCTGCAGCTCAGCTTCATCGGCTGGTACCTGCTGTGCATCCTCACCTGCGGCATCGGCCTCATCTTCCTGTCCCCCTACGTTTCCGCGGCCCAGGCGGAGTTCTTCAACGAGGTCTCCGGCAAGAACACGGAAAAGCGGAACATGGGCATCGATCCCGACGGCGCCGCCCCCGCGCCCGGCGGCTATCCCGGCTACGGCCAGCCGCAGCAGAACAACGGCTATAACGGCTACAGCCAGCCGCAGGACAACGGCAACACCGGCTACAACGGCTATACCGCGCCGCAGGACAACGGCAATACCGGTTACACCGGCTATTCCGCGCCGGAAAATCCCCCCTACGGCGGGCAGAACGGCGAATGGCACGGCAGCAACGATTAAGCCTGCCATTGTCACCATATCTTCCCTTATTCATTCTATCCAAAAAGAGCCATACTAATTTATGACTCTTTTTTGATTATTAGGGGTTGTAATCGGGCCGTTTATCGTATAAAATATACAATAAGGATTTGCAAAATCCACTGATTCATTATTTTTTTTGGAGGTTTTGTATGAAAAACTTTCTTTCCGAAGCGCAAGCAAAGGAATTATTGGAAAATAAACTGCTCCACTTTTTCGGCGTAACCACCGAAACCGCCACCTATGACCATTATTACCGCGCCGTGGCCATGATCTTAAAGGACATTATGGCCACCGCCCGCACCGACTTCAACAAGCGGGGCGAAAAGGCCGGCGCCAAGCGCGTCTACTATCTCTCCATGGAGTTCCTGATGGGCCGCTCCCTGAAAAATAACCTGTACAACCTGAACCTGACCAAGACCTTTGAAAAGGTGCTGAAGGGCTACGGCATCAGCCTGGAAAAGCTGTACGACTGCGAGCCGGACGCGGGTCTGGGCAACGGCGGCCTGGGCCGTCTGGCGGCCTGCTATCTGGATGGCCTCGCCACCCAGGGCTACCCGGCCAGGGGCTATACCATCTTATATGAGCTGGGCATCTTCAAGCAGAAGCTGGTGGACGGCTGGCAGACCGAGCTGCCCGATTTCTGGCTGCCCGGCGGCGAGGTGTGGCTGACCAAGCGGGAGGAAAGCGCCGTCAACGTCAGCTTCGGCGGGCAGGTGATCGACAGCTGGGATAACAACCACCACAACGTGGAGCTGGTAAACGCCGACACGGTGCGCGCCATCCCCTATGACATGTTCGTGGCGGGCAAGGACGGCAAGGGCGTCAGCGTGCTGCGCATGTGGAGCGCCGATTCCCAGACCGTGGATATGGACCTGATCAACAGCGGCCAGTACGTCAAGGCCATGGAAAACCAGGCCATGGCGGCCATGATCAGCAAGGTGCTGTATCCCTCCGACAACCATCCGGAGGGCAAGAGCCTGCGGCTGCGCCAGCAGTATTTCCTGGTGTCCGCCTCCGTGCAGGATATCATCCGCCACCACCTGAACCAGTACGGCACGCTGGAAAACCTGGCGGATACCATCGCGGTGCAGATCAACGATACCCATCCCACCCTGGCCATTCCGGAGCTGATGCGCATCCTGCTGGACGAGTGCGGCTACGGCTGGGACGACGCCTGGCGGATGGTGACCTCCATTATGGCCTACACCAACCACACGGTGATGAAGGAGGCGCTGGAGCAGTGGAGCGAAAGCCTGCTGAGCGGCCTGGTGCCCCGTATCTACCAGATCATCAAGGAGATCGACAACCGTTTCCGCGCCTACGTGTGGGAATGCACCCACGACGCGGATTACGTGGAGCGCACCGCCATTATCAGCGGCGGCGCGGTGAAGATGGCCAACCTGTGCGTAGCCAGCTGCCACAGCGTCAACGGCGTTTCCGCCCTCCATTCGCAGATCCTCAAGGATACCGTCTTCCACGATTTCTATATCCTCACCCCCGGCAAATTCACCAACGTGACCAACGGCATCGCCCACCGCCGCTGGCTGTGCCAGGCCAACCCGGACCTGACTGCCTTCCTCACCAAAACCATCGGCAGCGGCTTTATCCTCAACGCGGACGAGCTGAGCAAGTTTGCCGCCTTTGCGGACGACGCTTCTACGCTGGAGCAGCTGGGCAAGATCAAAAAGAAAAACAAGGAGAGCTTTGCGGAGTATATCCAAAAGGCCACCGGCGTTACGCTGGATACCGATTCCCTTTTTGACGTGCAGGTCAAGCGCCTGCACGAGTACAAGCGCCAGGAGCTGAACGCCCTGAACATCCTGACCCGCTATATCGAGATCAAGGAAAACCCGGGCGGCAATTACGTGCCCCACACCTATATCTTCGGCGCCAAGGCCGCCCCGGGCTACTACGTGGCCAAAAAGATCATCAGCTTTATCACCGCGCTGGCGGATATGATCAACAACGACCCGCAGGTGAACCGGTTCATGAAGGTGGTCTTTGTGGAGAACTACTGCGTCACGCTGGCGGAAAAGCTGATGCCCGCCGCCGATATCAGCGAGCAGATCTCCCTGGCCGGCACGGAAGCCAGCGGCACCGGCAACATGAAGCTGATGATCAACGGCGCGGTAACGCTGGGCACCATGGACGGCGCCAACGTGGAGATCTTCGACGCCGTGGGCAAGGACAACATCATCATCTTCGGCATGAGCACCCCGGAGGTGGAGGCCCTGAAGCGCGCGGGCTACTACCCGAACAACTACTACCAGAACAACGCGGAGCTGCGCCACATGCTGGACTACCTGAACTGCCACACCGTGGCGGGCAAATCCTTCCCGGAGATCGGCGAGACCATCAAGCACCACGACCCCTATATGGTGCTGGCGGATTTCGCGGACTACCGCATGGCCCAGAAGCGGGCCGAGGAGCTGTTCTGCGACAAGCCCACCTTTAACCGCATGTCCCTGTTCAACATCGCCGGCGCGGGCCGCTTCGCCGCCGACCGGGCCATCAACGACTACGCCCGTGACATCTGGCACACGAACAAAGCAAAGTAACCCGTAGCGCGGCACCTCAGTGCCGCTATCAGCATAAACAACTATCTGAAAAGGCATACGATTTCAGGCTGCTTCCCTTTTATCAGGAAAGCATAACGGCAAGAGATCCGTCTTATAGCAACATCGGTCAGGAGCGGCACTGAGGTGCCGCGCTACCCGATCCACAAAAAGGTCAACGCGATGTACAAACCCTACGACCCCACCATCCCCTATTTCAAGTCCCGTCCGGGCGCGATAGCCGCAGGAGAAACCCTGCGGTTTACCGTTATTCTGCCCCGGGATTTCAACGTGAACTACTGCTGGCTGGCCGTCAACGAAGACGGGCGCGAAACCCGTTACTGCCCCATGACCTGGGGCTCCACCGACGGATATGAGGAAAACTGGTTTATCGATTTCACACCCGATCACCCGGCGCCCCTGTTCTACCACTTTGAGTATGAAAACGCCTGGGGCCGCACCTACATCCGCCACGGGGACGATTCGTGGGAGGGCTCCTTCTGCGGCCAGCATGAATGGCAGCTGACCGTGTACGACCCGGCCTTCACTACCCCGGAGGAACTGAAGGGCGGCGTGATCTACCAGATTTTCCCGGACCGGTTTTGCAATTCCGGCCAACCAAAAAAAGACGTGCCCGCCGACCGGGTACTGCGCAGCGACTGGGGGGCCCTCCCCCGCTGGCTGCCGGACGAACAGGGCCGCATCCGCAACAACGACTATTTTGGCGGCGACCTGGCGGGGATCACGGAAAAGCTGGAGTATCTCCAATCCCTGGGCGTGACCGTGCTGTACCTGAACCCCATCGCCGAGGCCCACTCCAACCACCGTTACGACACGGCGGACTACTTAAAGGTAGATCCGCTGCTGGGCACGGAGGAGGACTTCCGCGCCCTGTGCGAGGAGGCCCACCGGCGGGGCCTGCGGGTGATGCTGGACGGCGTGTTCAGCCACACCGGCGCGGACAGCGTCTATTTCAACAAATACGGCCGCTACGGCAAGGGCGGCGCCTACAACGACGAGCGCTCCCCCTACCGCGGCTGGTACAGCTTCGGCAAGACCCGGGACGACTACCGGAGCTGGTGGAACATCGACACGCTGCCGGAGGTAAACGAAAACGACCCCTCCTTTACCGCCTTTATCACGGGCGAGGGGGGCGTGATCGACCACTGGATGAGCCTTGGCGCGGACGGCTACCGGCTGGACGTGGCCGACGAGTTGCCGGATGAATTCATCGACCGGGTGCGGGAGGCGGTGAAACGCCACGGCCCGGACAAATACCTGCTGGGCGAGGTGTGGGAAGACGCCACCAGCAAGATCAGCCACGGCGGACGGCGGCGCTTTCTGCTGGGCCGCCAGCTGGATGGCGTGATGAACTACCCCTTCCGCAACGCCATTGTGGATTTTCTGCTCACCGGCGGGGCGGAGGCCTTTATGGCGGCGGTGCGCTCCGTGACGGACCACTACCCGCCCCAGGCGCTGCACGTGTGCATGAACCACCTGGGCACCCACGATACCGAGCGCATTTTGACCGTGCTTTCCGGCGTGAACTGCGAGGGGATGACCCGCGAGGAGCAGGCCGCCGTCACCATTTCCGACGAGGCTTACGCCCGCGCGCTGCGGCTGTTCCGCATGGCGGTGTGGATCAACTACACGCTGCCGGGGCTGCCCGCCGTGTATTACGGCGACGAGGCGGGCCTGACGGGCTGCCGGGATCCCTTCAACCGCCGCTGCTTCCCCTGGGGCAGGGAAAACCCGGTGGCGCTGAGCGTCATCCGCTCCGCGGGCAATTTCCGCAAAGGGCAAAGCGTGCTGAAAAGCGGCGGCTTCTACCCCATCTCCGCCGCCGACGGGTGCGCAGCCTACCTGCGCTACGCCCCCGGCCACGCAAGGGTGTTCGTGGCCGCCAACAAAAACGACCGCGAGATGGAATACTTCCTGCACGACGACATGCGGAACATGGTCCCCGTGGTGGGCGGCTCCCCCATCACCGGCGGCGTCCTCATCCCCCCCGAAACCTGCGCGGTGCTGGTGGACGCGGATAGATAAAAGTTAAAAGTTGAAAGTTAAAAGTTAAATCGGCACAAAACCGGCAACGTCACAAAAGGCGCTGCCGGTTTTCTGATCCGGCGGAACGTCGCCTTACCGAAAGAAAGGAATCCCTCGCCCCCATCAGATTAACCGGCAGTCCGTTATCCTGCCGAAAGCCTGATTTTTCCGGTCCGCTCCCGGTTTCTGTTGACAATACACCGCCGGATAGAATATAATGTCAGAAAAGAAACCGATCCGAAAAAGGGACCGTTTTACTGCTTGTTCCAGGCACACCGTTTTACTGCTTGTTCCAGGCAAAAGAGCCGTCCCCGCCATTCCCGCTGAAAGGAAAGATATCAGGATGGATAAGAACGAGAAAACATCACGGTCCCCCAAAGACTGGTTCAAAGACAATCCCCCACTGAAAGGCAGCGGAAGCGCTCCCCGGGACGCCTCCCGTCCTGCATCCGCTCCAGTACCCGCTCCTACACCTACTCCGGTGCCCGCTCCAGCTCCTTCTCCAAATCCCGCTCCGGCTCCCACTCCGGACAAGCCCACGCGGTCAGGAAAAGCGAAAAAGCGCAAAAAATGGTCCCTTATTCTCCTTGCGGCCGCACTGCTGCTCAGCGCCGTCATCTTTCTGCTCACCGGAACGCTGTTCCGGAAGGTAAACGTCGTATTTGACTGCAACGCTCCAGCGGAAGAAACAGATTATGAGCCGGAGCCGATGTGTCTGTCAAAGGGCGATGCCGTATCGCCCCCGGCCTTCCCGATCCGGGACGGCTACAAATTTGCCGGGTGGTACCTGGACGAGGGCTGCACGTCAAAGTATGCGTTTGATTCTATCCCTGAAAAGAACCTGACGCTTTACGCCCGGTGGATCGATATCGATTCCGAAGAGGCACAAATCACGGAGGAGGAATGGGCAGCTTTCCTGGAGGTGGAGAATTCCTTTTTGGATGTTGCCGCGCTCTACTGTGGGGAGGATGGATACGTACCGGAAGCGAAAAGAAGTGCCGCGGTGGATGCCGTCGAACAGCGCGCAAAAGAGCTGCTGCGAGACGGCGTGATCACGTATGTATCACGGGACAACAACTCTGTATACGTGGAGTTCGCGTCCTGCCTGTCATTTAGCCACTTTTTTTCTTCGCCGGACGAATCCTCAGGAGGATATCAGAAGATCAACTCAATAGGAGTAGAGCCATTCATAAAACATGACTTTCTCATTTTTGACAATTATGGTATGCTCAAGTATATCTGGGGACCAGTAGCATCAGCGTTAGCAATGGATATCAATGGATCACTTCCGTCTCATAGGCATAACACAATCTTTTACTCAGGCAACAGTGTGACATTTGACGAAATGAAAAATACGGAAACTGCAGATAATGTTCTTTGGGATGGACATGGAAAATGGTTTGAGAAAGATGGACCAACGCTACTGACAAAAGAAACCGTTCCGGGCAATTTCGATGAAATTAAACTCTTTTGTAAGGCTCACCTAATAGGAAGTGGATATTACGAACTCGCCAAAATAAACAACGATCCAAACCGATATGTTGCCCTTACACCTAAATATGTCGAGGAATTCTTTGACCTTGATAACGCTTTGGTATACCTGAGTGCGTGCGAGTCCGGACGTGATGCCAGGTTGGCGGACGCCTTTATTGAAGCCGGCGCCGACGTCGTATTTTATAACACAGGTGAAGAAGGTATCAACACGTGGTATACAGAATCAATGATGACTACTATCATACATTACATGATAGGTGATGGGTCAATCATAGAAAATGGAGTCATAACAGGCGAAGCGGACGGGATCTTTCACACGGCTGCAGAGGCGTTGGAGCTTGCCCATGATTGTATGGAAATCTACTGCCGAGACAACGGCGTGGAATATCAACGAAAATGCATTCAAGTATTAGACTATGAAGAGAATAAAAAACTCTATAATAAAGCAACTGATAAACACATTACGATTAAAGATGATAACGGAAATATCATTAAAGATATATTTGTGACAGAGGGTGATTCAAAACCTGAGTTGAGTTTAAACAGCGACGGTGATTACACCATTTGCAGCGGGATTCATGGAACGTTGATTTCTTCCGATGATTCCATCGATTTAAGCAAAGTGGAATTGCTTTTGACCGGTCAGGAAATGCGTCAGCCGGATATCTACAAAGACGGTGAATTCTATTTTAACGATTTGCCGACAAGTGAAAAGAAAACAGACTTTGAGCACACGGTAGGCATCTCCGACGACGTTCCTTACAAGCTGACGATCTCATACGAGGGAGAGCCGCTGCAGGTCATTGACGATATATTTGTCGCGAAGCATCACTTTACTCCGCTCGACAAGAT
>CAMJYF010000054.1 GCA_946409885.1 uncultured Clostridia bacterium
ACGGAGCCGCGCTACATTATATGCCTGCGGCGCGCCAACAGAAGACCTCGACAAATCGCCAATTTGTTCACCTCAAATCCCACAATAATCCGTGATGAACCATAAAATTGACAGCTGCGCGATCAGGTACAGGATCGCCAGGTGGGCGGGGTAGAACACGTAGAACAGGTACCGCGGCTTTTTGCTGCCGCCCTGCCCGTTGTAGGCCAGCAGCAGCGGCAGGGCCAGCAGGGAGAACCACACGTAGGGCATCTCCCGCATAAAGACAAGGCAATACACAATCACGGCGCAGGAAAAGGCCGCCAGCTTCCGCTTTTTATCCGCAAACAGCGCCGCGCTCAGGGGCAGCAGCACGCCGCACAGGCCGTAATCCAGGTACAAACTCCACCCGGCGGTATTCCGCTGCCGCCAGGCGAACCAGGTAAACGCCGCCAACGCTGCCAGATACGCCGCCAGCAGTGACAGCCGCCCGGCGGCTTTTTTTGCCTGTCCCTCTGCCCGCGCCCTGTCGGCGTCAAGGCATAAAAAGCACGCGCCGCAGGCCAGGGCGAAGGTGCAAAGGATGTTGAAGTACCAGCAGCCGCTGGAAACGGTCAGCCGGCCGCCGGCGATCAGCTCCTCCGCGAAATAGGCCGCCTGGCAGACCCCCGCCAGCACGGAAAGCCGCAGCACGTACCGCTTCCGGTCATGGGTGTAGCGGCAGCCCTCGCCGATAAAAAAGGCGAACAGCGGCATGGCCAGCCGCCCGATCCACCGCAGCGTCATTACCCCGGGGAACAGCAGGTAGCCCATATGGTCGCACAGCATGGAAACACAGGCGATGATTTTCAGATGATTCCGGTTCATAGTTTTCAGGAAAACGGGGAGCAGGCAACAATTAGCAATTAGCAATTAGTGGTTAGCAGTTTGCAGGTAGCAGATAGCAAATAGGATTTTTTCAGAAATGGTCAGTGGTTGGTGATTGGTGGTTCTAATGATAATCGGGTATGGGCAGAGCCCATCCGACATTGCTCATTGCACATTGCTAATTGCTAATTGATATTACGCATTGCTAATTCGCGCACTGCTCACTAAAAAAACGGTCCCCAGCGCCTGGGAACCGTTGTCGTCTTGCGGCAGGGGACTCAGTCGTCCTCTTCGTCCTCTTCCTCGTAGAACCCTTCCAGCTTTGCGCCGCAGTTGGGGCACTCGATCTCCTTGCCCTCTTCAAAGACGGATTCGTCAATGAAAACGACCTCGTGGCAGTTGGGGCACTCAAACTCATACTCGCCGCTGTCATCGTCGTCAAAGTCGAAGTCGTAATCGTCGTCCAGGTCCAGCTCGTCATAGACGTACTCTTCCAGCGTCTCCAGATCCTCGTCGATGGCGTCGATCTGGTCGCAGCTGTCCGCGACGGTCAGGGCCATGTCCTCCAGAATATCCGCCATGGCGGCAAGAACCTTGCCCTCCTTGGTGGTCTTGTCCAGGTCCAGACCCTCCATCAGGCCCTTGAGGTAAGCAACTTTTTCGGTAATGGTCATAACTGTTACTCCTTTGCTGAAAGATTCAAACCGAAAACTGCCGCGCGTCGGCGGCAGCGATTGGCGTCATCAGGCGCGGCCCAGATACTCGCCCGTGCGGGTGTCGATCTGAATGAACTCGCCCTCGTCGATGAACAGCGGCACCTTGATCTCCACGCCGGTTTCCAGAATGGCGGGCTTCAGGGTGTTGGTGGCCGTGTCTCCCTTAAAGCCGGGGTCGGTCTTCACCACCTGCAGGTTGACGAACGTGGGGGGCTCCACGCCGAACACCTTGCCCTTGTAGGACAGGATGCGGCAGACCATATCCTCCTTCACGAACTTGAAGTTGTCGTCCAGCTCGCTGGCGCCGATGGGAATCAGCTCATAGCTTTCGGGATCCATGAAATAATACAGGTCGCCGTCGTTGTAGGAGTAGGTCATTTCCTTGCGCTCAATGTAAGCGGTGGGGAATTTATCGGTGGGGCTGAAGGTTTTTTCCACCACGCTGCCCGCGATCACGTTTCTGATCTTGGTGCGGACGAACGCCGCGCCCTTGCCGGGCTTCACGTGCTGAAACTCGATGATCTGCCAGACCTGGCCGTCCATTTCAAACGTAATACCGTTTCTGAAATCGCCGGCTGATACCATAAAAAATCAATCCTTTCTTGGTTGGTAAAAAATATAATACCGTTTACCCGAATATAATAATATATATTTTTGTTTTTTGCAATACTTTTTATAAAAAATGTTACAGTACGATCAGTTTCTTCTCGCAGTGGGTCAGGCCAACGTGCCCTTCGGGGGTGATCACGGCCATATCCTCAATGCGCACGCCAAAGCGGCCGGGCAGATAAATGCCGGGCTCCACCGTCACCACGTTGCCGGTGTGCAGCGTGGCCTTGGATTTGGGCGAAAGGCGCGGGGCCTCGTGGATCTCCACGCCCACGCCGTGACCGGTGCCGTGGCCGAAGAATTTGCCGTAGCCAGCCTGTTCGATCACGTCCCGGCTGGCCTTGTCCGCGTCAAAGCCGGTCACGCCGTCCTTCAGGGCTGCCAGCCCCGCCAGCTGGGCCTCCAGCACCACGTTGTACACTTTGATCTGTTCTTCGGTGGGCCGCCCCACCGCCACGGTGCGGGTCATATCGGAATGGTAGCCGTCCACCACCGCGCCGTAATCCATGGTGAGGAAGTCGCCGGGCCGGATCACGTTGTCGCCGGGCACGCCGTGGGGCATGGAGCCCTTCTGCCCCGCCACGGCGATGGTCTCAAAGCTGAGGGCCTGGGCCCCGTGGGAGAGCATATAAAAATCCAGCTCCAGCTGTACCTGCTTTTCGGTCATGCCGGGTTTGATAAAGCCCAGCATGTGGTCGAAGGCCTTCTCCGCGATGGCCTGGGCGGCGCGGATCTTGTCCAGCTCCGCGTCGGATTTCACCAGGCGGATCTCCTCAATGGCCCGGGCCAGGGCGGCGGTGGGGTTGAACTCGATCCCCGGCAGCTTCCGCTTCAGCTCCTCAAAATCCGCCAGCGTGATCCGGTCGTTCTCAATGGCCACGGTGTTGACGTTAAATTCCTCAAACTGCGCGCGCAGCTCCTCATACATCTTTTCGGAATCATGCACGTAGTCCGCGCCGATCTTCGCGGCGGCCGCCTCCGTGTAGCGGCTGTCCGTATAGAACACCGCGCCGTAGGGCGTTACCAGCAGCGCCCCGTCGGTGGCGGGGAATTCAGTGAAATAAAGACGGTTCTCCTCCGACAGAATCAGCGCCGCGTCGGCAAACGCGGGCAGCCTGGCGGAGAGCTTGTCTGTATTGTGCAGCATCGTTCAAATCCTTTCTCCATCGCAAAAAAACAGGTTCCGCCACAAACTGAATCCTCAACCTGTCACAGAACCGTCTTTTTGTTATTATGTTGTTGGAATACCGACTGCCTGTCCGGCAGTTCCGTGCCGGGAAATCATTTGTACTTGCGCTTGCGAGCAGCTTCTGATTTCTTTTTTCTCTTGACAGAGGGTTTTTCGTAATGCTCTCTCTTGCGGACTTCCTGGATCACGCCGTCGCGGGAAGTCTGGCGCTTGAAACGTCTCAGCGCGCTGTCAAGAGATTCATTCTCTTTCACTTTAACCTGGCTCATGTATTCCCCTCCCCTCCGAGTTTGCAAAGGTAAACTCTTGCGTTAATTCTTTGACATTATACAACAGGATAGTGTCGCTGTCAATATTTTTTTCGCCGTTTTTCCTTTTTTTTTCGCGCCGCCCGGGAAGGCCGGAGAATTGTAATTTGTCGCGCTGCAACGTATCGCAAAATCCCCTTTTACAGCAGCGTCTCCCGCAGCCGTCCGGCAAGGCCCTGCGGCGCCAGGGCGGCAAGGGTGTGGGCGTCTGTGCCCACGCAGAAGTGAACGCCGATCTCTCTGCCCAGCCAAAAGAACCGGCGGGCAAACGCGGGAAAGCGGAACACCGTGGGCGTGTGCAGCTCCCAGCTGCAGCCGGCGCGCTCGCCCTTTTCCAGAATATCCCCCAGTTCGTTGTCCGTTATGGCGGCAAGGGTGGCCGCCTTTTCCTCCTCATTGAAAAAGTGCATTTTGGTGGGGGAGAAGGGATGGGCGATATTGTCCGCCCGGTCCGTTTCAAACAGGGCGTTCAGCACGGCCAGCTCGTGCCGCGCGTAGCCCCGGGGGCTGCGGTCCTCCGGCTGCTCCCAGGAATCCAGATGGTAGTGGATGTGGGAATAACTGGCGAAATCCAGCGCCTTGTCCACCTCATAGGGCTCGCCGAATTTCCCCACGCCCCAGGCGGAAAGCTCCGCGCCGATGAGCACCCGCACCGGCGTTTCCATCCGCCGCAGCCGCTCCTTGTATGTCAGAAAGTTGGCGTAGGTGTCGATCTCGTCCCCGGGGTCGGAATGGTCGGTGACCGCCAGCGTCCGCAGGCCCTCCTCCTCCGCCCGGCGGATCATGGCCTCCAGCGTCATCTCCCGTTTGGCGCAGAGGGAAAACACCGAATGGGTGTGCATGTTGTGCCGGGCAAGCTCGGCGGGTTCGTAGGTGCGTTCCAGAACAAACATGGCGCGGCTCCCTTCCTTCCGGCGCCGTTCCCGCGCCGTCTGCCGCCATTATAGCACGCGGCGCCGCGGAAGAAAAGGGACGGCGGCGAAAAAGCGGACGTAATCTGACAAAAAATATAAAATAATACTTGAAATTCCCGCGGATTCAGGTTAGAATAAACTGTGTAACTGCAAAGTTGACGAAATTAAAACGGAGGTTATCCCTATGAAAAAAGTTCTTTCGGTATTTTTGGCGGCTCTGATGCTGCTTTCCGCGTTTTCCGTGATCTCCTTCGCGGAGGAAAAATATCCCGAGCCCGCGGCTCCCGCCAACCTGGCGTTTTCGGCGGAAGGCGTCGCCTCCTGGGACGCGGTGGACGTTCCCTCCTTTACGGAGACGGAAGGCTATGAGACCAGCTGCGTGATGCAGTATGAGGTGACCCTGGCCAGATGGGATTATGACGACAAAGAGGAAAACTGGACCTACGTTCCCGTGGGCGGTACGGTCGTCACCGAGGAGACCAGCCTTGACCTGAGCGCCCATATGGAATCCGGCAAATACGTCTTTTCCGTCACCGCCATCGCTGCCTATTCCCGCACCATGCTTTCCAACGGCAAGATCGCCAATTTCAAAAAGCGCAGCGACAAGGTGGACCTGGACCTGGCCAACGCCGTGCAGGTGACCCCGGATATCTTCGCGGAGCCCGTTGATACCAGCATCCCCTTTGAATCCCTGGTGAAAGAGGACGACGAGCAGGCGCAGGGCATCCTGAAGATCCTGAAGAAGATCAAAGAGGTCTTTATGATCATCCTTCGCTTCCTGGGCTTTGCCGGCGACGTGACCGGCATCAGCGACGAGATCCAGAGAAAGAACGGCTGATTTTCCCGATCGCGATACAATACAGTAAACGATCCCCTTCCGGGTACGCCCGGCGGGGGATTGCTCATTTTTTGCGGAAACGGGCAACGGAGGTAACAGATGGCTTGAAGAGTAGAAAGCTGAATTGCGGAAAACAGTTTTTACTGAATAAAAAGCTTTTCACCCATCAGAATACATGCCGCATGCGGTAAAAGGATCGTTGCCATTGTTTTATTTGCTTATCATTGCTTTTCTTCCTTTTGCTGATTTAATGCGCCTTTTTATTTTTACCAGCAGTCGAAATGATCTGAGCGCGTAATATCCTGCGCGTGTATAAGACCGGTTTTTCAACTTTTTTAGAATCAGTTCTTCCGATGAGCGTTCGTTTGCGCTGTACTCCTGTTGATGAAAGTATTTTCGGGGCAACGGAAACAATCCGGCCTCCCGTATACCTCGCATCCTGTCATGTGCCTTTGCGCCGGGCATCGAGGCGACGGCGTACATGACGGCGATCATTGTAGGACATATAATAAACGCGGCGTCTTCCGACGAAATAAGTCCGGCTTCGGCGCTTCGCTGAAAGACGGTACAAGTGTGGATCAGTATATCGATCTTGTCCTTTGTGGGGGTGCCGCTGACACTGTCACCGCGTTGGCGGTAAAAATACGCTACACAATCAATTTCGGTCTCTTTTTTTACAAAGGGTCTCAGTAAGGCGCAAAAAAGATTGTCTTCCGCGTAGGCCAGACCTGTTATGAACCGCACTTTGTTTTGTATGATGATCTGCCGGCGGTAAAGCCTGGTCCAGAGCCACTTTTCATATGTTTTGCTCGATGCGTCCGCGGGAACGTCAGCACCGTGATATCTGTACGTATCCGTTCCGTCTTTGAATGCGATCGGAAGCACAAAAAAAACGTCCGACGGCTTCTCATTCATTATGCGCATCAGCCGGGCGAGAGAATGCTCCGCAATAAAATCATCCGCATCAACAAACCAGAGGTATTCTCCGTCCGCTTTTGCGATCCCCACGTTCCGGGCTGCGCTGACGCCGCTGTTTTTTTGATGGATAACGATCATGTTCTCTGTTGTTTCGCTGTATCTGTCCAGGATCTCGCCGCTGCCGTCGGAAGAACCGTCATCCACGCAAATGATCTGGTACGAGCGTCGGGGAACATCCTGCGCGATAACAGAATCCAGGCATTCCTTCAGATAAGGCGCCACATTATAAACCGGTATTACAATGGAAAGAAAAGGACTCGAATGCTTGTTTACATGAGAATCTGTACGATTATTCATATCATTAATTCACCAATAGCAAACCGGCGCCGTCTGCGGTGGGGCGCTTCGGGAGGTTGCGTTTCCTCTGTTGTGATCATCTTGCGTACAGGTCGTTCCAGCGGCGGAATTTTTTTACGTCGATCTGCTGCAGCTGGTCTTTGGTGATGCGGTAGCACCAGTTGCCCTCGGCGGTGCCGGGCTTGTTGAAGCGGGTGTCGCTGCCGTACAGCAGCAGGTCCTGCACGGGCAGGATCAGCAGCCCCGCGTGGCTGGCGAACATGGTCCGCAGCACCGTGTCATAGCAGGCGTTCCAGTCGCCCTTGTAGCCGCAATAGTCCAGCAGGCGCTGGCGGGCGCTTTCGTCCATCTCCCACACGTAGCCCAGCAATGTGTTGTTGTCGTGGGTGCCGGTGTAGGCCACGCAGTTGTTGTCGTAGTTGTGGGGCAGGTGAGGGGAGTCGGGGTCGCCTAAAAAGGCGAACTGCAGCACCTTCATCCCCGGAAAGCCGCTGTCCTCCACCAGCCGGCGCACCTCGGGCGTGATATCGCCCAGGTCCTCCGCGATGATCAGCCTGTCGCCGCACACCTCTTTTACGGCGTTGATGAAATCCATGCCGGGGCCCTTTACCCATTTGCCGTTGCGGGCGGTGGTCTCCGTGGCCGGAATGGCGTAGTAGGATTCCAGCCCCCGGAAGTGGTCGATGCGCACCCCGTCGAACAGCTCCGTCATAAAGGAAAGCCGCTCCCGCCACCAGGCGTATCCATCTTTTTTCATGGCCTCCCAGTCGTACAGGGGGTTGCCCCACAGCTGGCCGTCCGCCGCGAAGTAATCCGGCGGCACGCCCGCCACGCAGCGGGGCTTGTGGTCCTCGTCCAGTAAAAACTGCTTGGGGTTGGCCCACACGTCGGCGCTGTCCAGCGCCACGTAGATGGGGATATCGCCGATGACCGCCACGCCCTGTTTTTTTGCGTAGCGCTTGATTGCCGCCCACTGGCGGAAGAATTCGTACTGGGTAAAGCGCCAGGTGCGCAGCGCGTCCTCATCCAGCGCGTCGGTGGTCCAGGCCAGCCACTCCTTCAGGCCGTTGGCCTGCTTGCGGGCCATGAACTCGCAGAACTTTTCCGTCTGCGGATGGGCCGCCAAAAAGTCGTCGATGGGTTTTGTGTCCTTCACCCGCCCCGCCGCCGTGGACAGCAGTGCCATGCGCTCCCGGTTCAGCCGGTCGAACTCGCAGGAATAGGGGGTCTTCTGCCTGGCCGCCTCCAGCTCCGCCGCCGTCAGCAGCCCCTGCTCCTTCAATTGGGTCAGGTCGATGAAAAACGGATTGCCGCTGAAGGCGCTGTGGGATTTGTAGGGGGAGTTGCACTCATCCGGCAGGCAGAAGGGCAGCACCTGCCAGGCGGAAAAGCCGCCCTCCCGCAGAAAGTCGATCCATTCCAGCGCCGCTTTCCCGAACGCCCCTTCCGAAAAATCGCCCCACAGAGTGGAAACGTGCATCAGCACGCCGCTTGCTCTCTTCATGCTCCATACCTCTTCCTATTATGATAGTCCCCATTATACCAGCAAACCGCGGGGCATGCAA
>CAMJYF010000055.1 GCA_946409885.1 uncultured Clostridia bacterium
TTATGAAACGTGTTTTTCTCTTCGTCCTCGATTCCTGCGGCTGCGGGGCCATGCCGGACGCCGCGGCGTTTGGGGACCGTAACGTCAATACGATAAAAAGAATTGCCGGTTCGCCGTATTTCAAGGCGGATAACCTGCTGAAAATGGGGCTCGGCAATATTGACGGATTGTCATTTTTGGGGGCGGAACCGCATCCCGCCGCCATGACGGCCCGGCTGACGGAGCGTTCCGCCGGCAAGGATACCACCATCGGCCACTGGGAGATCGCCGGGCTGATCTCCGAAAAGCCCCTGCCCACCTATCCGGAGGGCTTCCCGGAGGAGGTGCTGGACGCCTTCTCCGCCGCCACCGGCCGGGGGGTGCTGTGCAATAAACCCTATTCCGGCACGGATGTGATCCGGGACTACGGCGAGGAGCACCTGAAAACGGGCGACCTGATCGTCTACACCTCCGCGGACAGCGTCTTTCAGATCGCCGCCCACGAGGATATCGTCCCCACGGAGCAGTTGTATGACTACTGCCGCGCGGCGCGGAAGATCCTCACAGGCCCCCATGCGGTGGGGCGGGTGATCGCCCGCCCGTTCACGGGGGATTATCCCTTTACCCGCACTGCCAACCGCCACGATTTTTCGCTGGAGCCGCCGGGCGACACCCTGCTGGACGCGCTGAAAGCGGCGGGCAAAACCGTGTACGCCGTGGGCAAGATCGCGGATATCTTCGCGGACAGGGGCGTGACGGAAAAGGTCTATACCCACTCCAACGCGGAGGGCATGGCCCGCGCCAGTGAGGCCCTTCAAAAGGACTTTGAGGGGCTGTGCTTCATCAATCTGGTGGATTACGATATGCTCTACGGCCACCGGCGGGATATCGACGGCTACGCCAGGGCCTTTGCGGCCTTTGACGACTTTCTGCCGTCGTTCACTTCCGCCATGCGCGAAGACGACCTGCTGATGATCACCGCCGACCACGGCTGCGACCCCGGCTACACGGCCACCACCGACCACACCCGGGAGTACACCCCGCTGATCGTGTACGGCAAAGGCGTCACCCCCGGCGACCGGGGCACCCAGCCCACCTTCGCCGCCATCGCCGCCACCGCCGCCGCCTACCTGGGCGTCCCCTTTCCCTGCCCCGGAAAAAGCCTGCTGGGCTGATGCCGCAGGATCTGCCCCAATAAAAATGAAAAACCGTTTGCCTGTTGCGTCACAGGTAAACGGTTCAACTTTTCACTCTTAACTTCTAACTCTTAACTTTCAACTTACAACTTACAACTTTCAACTTTACACTTTTCTCAATGGTTCACGCCATTATACCCGTGCTCCTCCTGGAACTTCCCGATCCTGTCGATCACGCCCAGGATGACCTCAAAGCCCTTGCCAACGGTTTCCGGCGTAAAGCGCTCGGGGCGGTCGCGGAAGGTGTGGTAGTAGTAGGTCAGCACCGGGTTCTGGGCCGCGAAGGTGACGGATTTGACGCCCGCCCGGGTCATGGGGGTGCTGTCGCAGCCGCCCACCGGGTTGTGGATGCAGCCGCCGTTGACGCTTTCGATTTTCAGATCCTTAAAGGTATCCTTGAACATCTGTTCCAGGTCCTTGTCAAAGCGGGTGAACTGCCAGTCGTCCTTGATGACCACCTCAAAGTAGCCCTCGTCGGCAATGGAATCAATGTTGATGTTCCAGGCGTTCTGCAAAATCTCCTCGCCCTTATGCTCTCTGGCAAAGGCCATGGAGCCCCGCAGACCGGCCTCCTCGCTGCCCACCGCCATGGCGATGATGCGGCAGTTTTTCGGCCGCTTTTCCGGGTGGTCGCGGTAGTACTCCGTAACGGTGTAGGCCAAAGCCACGCCGGTGGCGTCGTCCATGGCGCCGGGGGAGGCCACCTCCTCCTTAGGGTCGTTCCACTGGATCAGAAACGCGCTGCCGAACGCGGTGATGATTGGGACAAACCATAACACCTTGGAAAACAGACGGAAGAATTCAGAGTGGATGAAGGGCGAACACCAGGAGAACTGCCCGCTGAAGGTCACCGCCATGAACAGGACGATCAGGCTCATCAGAATGTAGCAAACGGCGCTGAAGCCGACTTTAATATAGATGGGGATGATGCCGCGCCAGATGTTGTTTTTGCGGTTGTAGTAGGTGTGTTCGGAGTGCTTCCAGTTCCAGGAGGTATCCGTGTGGCCGGAAAGGATGACGGTGTAATCGTATTTACCGTCCTCCGGCAGCAGCTCGCCGTAGACGTTCTGGGATTTTTCCTGGCGGAACAGCTTATCGAACCAGGTGTGATACAGAAACACCGAGCTGATGATCCACACCCAGCTCATGATGACGAAAAAGCCGAGAGGGAACCATAAAAACGGCCAGATCTGCGCCGGGTAGGCCAGCAGGCTGACCGCCACGCTGATCCACCCGATGGTGGGCACCGCGCCGATGGAGGAGCGGGGCGCCACGGCAAAGGGCTCCTTGTGGGTCTTCAGGCCGATCTGCTGCATCTTCGCTTCCATGTAATCGGCAAATTTCTTCTCGTTGGCGCCGCCGGGCAGACGCGGCCCGATCACGTTGGCGGCGTGACAGACGATGGCGTAGGCGTCGTGTACGTACCGGCTGATTTCTTCTCGCATATCATTTTCTCCTCTGCGTCCCATTTTAACATATTTTATGATATCAGCCGGAAAAAAGCAAGTATTTTATACAAACTTTCGCAAATTGTTTGATTGGTGAATCGAAAAATCACAGGAGGCGACAGTATGATTCAGGAGACCGGTCTGCCGTTTGACAATCATTATGAACCCTTTGCCCCGTCCCCGGAGGACACCGCGGTCTGCTTCCGGGGCGACGCGGTGCTGCTGGCGGAACAAAACGGGGCGATCCGCTTTCCCACGGTGGGGGAGGCCGGCGGCGCGGAGCGGTACCTGTTCACGGTGGGGGAGCGGCGGTACTTCCTGTGCCGGGCGGAGGCCTTCGGAGACTATGCTTTCCGGGAGATCGGCCTGCTGCGGCGGTCCGCCCCGCCGGCGCGGGTCTTTGCGGGCGTAACGGCGCTGCACCTGTACCGCTGGTACCGGGACCATCAGTTCTGCGGCCGCTGCGGCGCGCGGATGCGGCACAGCGACGCCGAGCGGGCCATGGTGTGCGGCTGCGGCAACACGGCGTATCCCGCCATTGCCCCGGCGGTGATCGTGGGGGTGACCAACGGGGACCGCATCTGCCTGACCAAATACAACCGGGGCTACGCCCACTGGGCGCTGGTGGCGGGCTATACCGAGATCGGCGAAACGCCGGAGGAGACCGTCGCCCGGGAGGTGAGGGAGGAGACCGGCCTGCGGGTGAAAAACATCCGCTATTACCGCTCCCAGCCCTGGGGCCTCAGCGGCAGCCTGCTGCTGGGCTATTTCTGCGAGGTGGAAGGGGACGATACCATCCGCGTGGATCACGACGAGCTGAAGGAGGGCCGCTGGTTTGCCCGGGAGGAGATCGACTTCCCGGACGACCGCTTCTCCCTCACCCGTGAAATGATCGCCCGCTTCCGCGCCGAAAAGGCGAAGAAAACATGATGTAGCGGCGGCGAGTTCGAGTTTATCGCACTGCCATAGCACGGATGTCTCGCCTGCCGGCTCGGTCGGTGCTTCTGCTTCGCAGAGGTGTCCGGTCAATGTCAACAACTTAAGAAATACAATCTGCAGCATGGAGCCTCAGCTCCGTCTCTTCGCCAGCTTTAGACGCTGCTGAGGCAGCGTGCTACGGGGTTGCCCCGACAAATCCCCCTTTTGCCTGACCGGCGGAGCGGTCACGTTCCCGCCGCGGACGGGTCCGGCGCGGTGCTGACGACCCCCAGGTCGATCTCGTAAAATTCGTCCTGATGGAGCCGGGTGACGGCGAAGGACCACGCGACGGCAATGGTCCATATCACCAGCGCGGCAAGCAGCGCGTAAAGGACCGACTGCTTCAGCCGTACCTTTTTGCGGATTACGCTGAGGTCGGTTTCCGCCAGAAAGGATCTGGCGATCTGTTCCGGCGCGCCGAAGTGTTCTTCCACCTCCGCCAACCGCGTGACGGCGTGCTCCTCAATATAATTGTCGATCGCGTCGGACATGTCCGCCATGAACTGTTTTGACTGCTTCGTGCCGCACAGCAGATCGGCTTTGATCCTGCGTTTGTACCGCCTGACGTCGGCAGCCAATTTATTCTTCATGCAAACCACCCCTGTCCAGAATCCTGAAAATACTGTCCGTCACCGTGAGGTAATCCCGCAGGATCTCTTCATAGTGCAGCTTGCCCGCTTCTTCGATGCGGTAAAACTTTCTGACCCGCCGGACGCCAGCTTTCACCGTATAACTGGTGATATACCCCGCGTCCTCCAGCTTGTAAAGGATGGGGTACAGCGATCCCTCCAGCATGGTGTATTCTCCGTTGGTCTTTTCTTCAAACGTGTGGGTGATCTGGTAGCCGTACAGGTCCTCTTTCAGCAGGCTGTGCAAAACCAGAAGCTCCGCAGTGCCGCGTTTGAAATCATCCTTGTTCTGTCCCATAATCTCCTCTTGCTCTCCCTTTCACGGGTCGGTCGGCGTACCGGTGATCCTGTAGGTGACGCCGTAGCCGCCCCTTCCGCTGTCGCTTATGATGGTTGCCGTGACGACGAAGGCCGTCCACAGCAGCAGCGCTGCGATCAGCAGACAGATGAGCCCCTGCTTCAGCCGCATCCTTCTGCGGATGACGCCGACGTCGGTTTCCGCCAGAAAGGATCTGGCGATCTGTTCGGGAGAACCGAAGTGGTCCCGGATCTCTTCAATCCGCGTAACGCCGCTTTCCTCCACGTAAATATCCACCGCGTCATAAAAATCCGCCAAAAACTGTTTCGACAGCTTTGTGGCGCACAGCAGGTTCGCCTTGATCTGCCGTTTGTACCGTCTGACGTCGGCCGCCAAGTCCTGTTTCACGCAAGTCACCCCTGAAAACAGATCGTTTTTTGTGAGAGCTACTCTCAGGATTACGATATCACAAATATTTATTGTTGTAAATACCTTTCCTGAAAATATATATTGACAACACAGCGGATTTCGTATACTATTGAAAGCGGGGAATCCTCCCATAAGCGACAAAGAAGGAGCTGATTATTGTGAAACGATACATTGTTTTGTTTTTTACTGTTGCGTTGGCGCTGGCGGCGCTGTCGGTCGGCGCGTCGGCCACGGTATGGCAGGCCTCCGCGACGGCGGAAATGCCTGCGTACCCTTTGGAGGCGCATCCCTTTGTGGGCGACGTGGACGCTAATGGCGAACTGGAATCCGCCGACGCCAGACTGTCCCTGCGGATGTCGGTGGGACTGCCGTCGGAAGGCTATGCAGACCGCGCGGCGGCGGATTATGATGGCGACGGCGCTGTCACGCCGGAGGACGCGCGGCTGATCCTGCGCTGCGCGGTGGGGCTGATCCCTCGGGAAAGGCCCGGGGCGGACCGTAACGCTTACCGCATCCGCGTCAGCAGCAGGTTCGAGCGGTTCAGCAAGCTGGGCGCGCTGATCCCGCTGGAGGTCAACGCCGCGCCGGTCGCAGACGACGGCGGTACGCTGCCCCTGTGGAGGCTGCGCAGCCGGGCGGATGTGGAGGCGTTCGTGAAAGCCTATGCGGAGGCGGACATGAAGAGCATCGGCGGCATGGACGTCCCGGCGTTCCTGTCGCGCTATGACGATAAACCTTTTTTCTCTTCATGGGATCTGTTCGTCTGCTATACGGTGGAGAACAGCGGCTCCAATTTGCCCTCTGTGTACGCGCCTCTCAGGGAAAACGGCGTGATGACCTTTACCGTCGGCAGCGCTTCCCCGGTCATCGTTACCGACGATATCGCCGACTGGTTCCTGTTCCTGCCGGTGGACAAATCCGTTACGGAGGGCTGCACCGCGTTTGAGTGTACGGCAGGCCGGGGAGAACTGCTGCCCTCCGGGGAATACAAGGCCGCGCGACAGGGGCAGTCCAAGTGGGATTATGCCGCGGAGCTTGTGCTCAACCCGACGGGCAAGGCGCCCTCCCATGTCACCGTCGGGCTGTGTCAGGGCGGTGAGAACGCCTTTGCGCTGGTGGAAGAGCAGAAAGGCGGTTACCGTTGGACTTGTGAGACGGACGCCGCCGTCAAAGAATACGATCCGGCTTGTTTGCTGAACTCCACCGGGGAAGAAGGCGCCTGCCTGTGGATGCGGGAGGAACGGATCGCCTTCCCGGATACCGATCCCGACGCTGTCTGTATGCAATTGTATACGCTCAGCGCCAGGGAGCCGGGGTCTTACACACTGCGGTTTCAGTTAAAACGCGCGGGAGAACAGGCCGCTCTTGATGAAACCACGGTTACGGTGGTCGTTTCCGACGACGGCCCTTATCTGCTGGCGGAACAGGCGGAACCTGACGAACGGATCGCTATCGTGGATTACTTCGGCCCCTTCCGTCCCGAAGAAGCGCTGTCCCCCACGGACAACGCCGGGGATACCTACCATACCTGTACCTTCCGGGGGGTGATCGAAAGGGTCACGCTGTACAAGGCATGGTGGCGGAGCAACGGCGGCGAGCTTATCGGCAGTGACTGCGACAGGACGCTTTTGCGGGTGCGCGTCACCGATCCCCTGGACGGTCTGACGGACCGGGAGTCGGTCACGCTGCTGTATCCTTTCGGCGTCGGCACAACGGAGAACGTCCCTGTGAAGGTGGAGGAGGGAAAGGAATACTGGTTCCTGAACTGTTATCTGCTGGATGAGACGTATTTCGCCAACGCGAAAGCCCGCTCCCGCGATACAAAGGACCCCACCCTGCGCTTGGCGGATGCGATCACCGGCCACGCGGCCCGCAGTCTCGTGCCCGTTGAGGACGGACAATGCACCGTCTTCCGGGAGTATTTCACGGAGGAGCAGCTTGCCGACCCCGCCAATCCCGTTTCTCCCGTCCCCGGTACGTTGTATGTGACATCGGATGAAGCATTCTGGCGTACGCGCCTGCTGGGGTTGATCGGGAAATGAGGGAAGCGACGGCCCGACAACGGGTTTTACGAAACGGTGGCCGCGGGGGAGCTGGTCCTGATGGATCTCTACGAACGCCATCCCTATGATTCCGTCGGCCACGCGGTGCTGCTGACCGGCGCTTACGACGACCTTTCCGGCAACCACGTGCTGATCGCCTACGACCCCAATTTCAGCAGCTCTTACGCCGAGGGCTATACCCCCGCGACAATTGTCATCGGCCCCGATTTCTCCTCCGTTACCGGCGGCTGGTACCGGGTGTGCGCCTTTGACTGGCAGAGTGATTTCAGCGGGTTCGACGCCTTTAAAATGGACGGCAGCGGTGAAAGGGACAGCTGGTACAACGCCGTCTTCGCCCATCTGAAGGCGATCATCACCATGCTGAAGGAGCTGCTTTCCGCTTTTACCCTTCGCTGAACCGCGCGGTGACAATTCCGTAACCGCCGGTGACAGAACCGTTACAACCCTTGTTTTTTTTGAAAAAAGACCGTATGATAAAAATGACGCCGCGCTCTGTTTACCGGGCGCGGCGCGTTGTTCCCGAAAGGAGGGATCCTGATGCTGATCCTGGTGGCCATGGCCGTCGCCGCGCCGGTACTGCTGGGCATCCTTTTTCTGATTCACAAAAGAACGCGCTGCCAATGGCTGCGGAAAACGGCTCTGTTCCTGGGGCTGTGCTACGGGTGGCTGATGCTGACCGTGGCGGTGGACGTCTGGGCGGGCGACCTGACCGCGATGAGGTTCACGAAGGTCTTTTCCGCCGTATTCTTATCGGTGGGGCTGTTGTATCTGCTCATGGCCGTGTTTTCGGGGGTGCCCAATAAAGCGAAACGGATCACAGCCGTCGTCGCGGCGGTCGCGCTGGCGGGTTCCGGGCTGGGGATGCAGCTGTACCAGTCCCACTACGACGCGGTGCCCAAGGTGGAGACCGCCGACGTGCTGTACTGGTTTGACCCCTGGCTGCCCGATACCAGAACCGCCTCCCTGCCGGAGGAGAGCACCCTGCGGCTGACGGAAAACCTGCCGGTGCTGGACGGCGCCACCGCGCTGTTCCCGGTCTACGCGGCCTTTGCCAAGGCCGTTTATCCAAGGGAGGCGCTGGATCCGGAAGACGGCCTTTCCTATACGCTGGACGATTACGACCTGCCCGGCGTGGTGAAATGTACCACCACCTCCGGCGCGTA
>CAMJYF010000056.1 GCA_946409885.1 uncultured Clostridia bacterium
ATGACCATCGCGCATGCCATTGCGCGGTTTGATACGCTGTACCCCAACGAGTTCCCTTACGCGGAAAAGCTGCGGTGGCTTTCCGTGCTGGACGGGCAGCTGTTCCGGGAGGTGCTGGCGGCCAGCCCGGACAACCGGGGGCGGACCTTTGACGGCTACACCATTGAGACGGACAAAAAGACGGAGCTGCTGGTCCCCTTCCCCTACGACGACCTGTACATCAAGTACCTGGCCGCCCAGTGCGACAAGATCCACGCGGACGTGGCGCGGTACGCCAACTCCGCCGCGGTATTCAACGCCGCCTTCAGCGAGTTTGCCGCGTATTACAACCGGACGCACCCGGCGGGGAAACGGCGTTTTACCCTATAAGCGAAAGGAGAGGGCGGCGGGCCGGAAGAGGCGCGCCGCCGCGAAGAGGAAGCCAATGAGATTTCCGAAATTACAAAAGCTGCGCACCGTGGCGGACGTGCAGACGCGCTTTGGCGGGTATCGCCACACGGACAACGTGCCGGAGGGGGATTTTTACGACTGCGAGAACCTGTCCCCGGAGGCCTTTCCGCTGCTGCGGGTGCGGCCGCCCCGGGCCGCCTGGTACGCCGCCCGCACGGACGAAAACGGCGAGACGGTCTCGCTGGAAAGCACCCGGATGTTTCTGGGGGAGGGCGTGACCGCCGCCGCCAACGTGAGCGACAAACTGGTGCTGTGCACCTCCGGCGGCATCTTTTACAACGGCGGCTATGTGGCCGGCGCGCCGGAGCTGGAGGCGGGCGCAAGGCGGACCATCGTCCCCTTCGGGCGGAACTTTTTCATCGTGCCGGACGGGATCTACGTGACCGTGTCGGACGACGGCGCCGCCACGGCGACGGCCGTGGACTGCCCCCGGATGGACTATGCGGCGGAGCACGACAACCGGGTGTGGGGGTGCCGCTTCGGCGAGGACGCGGGCGGGACCTTTGTGAACGAGCTGTACGCCTGCGCCCTGGGAGACCCCACGGCGTGGGAGACCTTTGACGGGATCTCCACGGACAGCTACCGGGTCAACCTGGGCTGCGGCGGCGCGTTCACCGGCGTGTGCCCGCTGGGCGGGGACGTGCTGTTCTTTAAGGAGGACCATATCATCCGGGTGAGCGGGGAAACGCCCTCGGATTTTACGGTGCTGACCTTTCCCGCCGACGGGGCGGAGGAGGGCGCGTTCCACAGCGTGGTGAACGTGAACGGACGGGTCTTTTACAAAAGCCGGGCGGGGATCACGGCCTTTGACGGGGTGACGGCCCGCTGCGTTTCGGAGGCGCTGGGGGAGCGGCGCTTTACGGAGGTGTGCGCCGGGACGGTGGACGGCCGGTATTACTTTGCCGGGACCGACCCGGCGGGCGCGCGGAAGATCTTCTGCTACGACCCGGGAACAGGGCTGTGGCACAAGGAGGACGACGGACGGAACACCCGGTTTTTCGTGTACCGCAGGCACTGCCTGTATCTGGTGTGCCACGAGGCGCGGGCGGGAACGGAGTTCCTGCCGGTGAACCTGTACCGCTTTTTCGTCCACGACGCCCGCCGCGCGCCGGACGCCGTGACGATCTTTCGCAACGAGAGCGAGCCGGACCACACCTACCGCTACCTGCCGGAGGAGCCGGTGAAATGGTACGCGGAAACGGGAAGGCTGTCCGCGGGCGGCCCACAGGCGCTGCTGCTGCGCCGCCTGCATATCGCGCTGCGGCCGGAGGAGGGCGCGAAGCTGCGCGTGCAGGTGAAATGCGACGGGGAGGAGGACTGGCGGACCGTGTACGAATGCGACAGCGCCGCCCCGGGGGCCTTTACGCTGCCCGTTCGTCTGCCCCGCTGCGCCTTTTACCACCTGCGCCTTTCCGGGGAGGGCGGCTGCGTGATCGATTCCGTCACGCGGATCTATGAAAAGGCCGGGGAGCCTGCTCCCGACGGCCTGAAGGGAGGAATGATCGGATGAATCAGGAACAAAGAACGCCGTCCGGCCGCGAGGACCGGGCGGACTGGCAGAAGCTGTACGCGCTGCTGTGCGGGGTGAAGCTCTCCGTGGACCGGCTGGCGCTGCAGGTGAAGCAGCTGAGAAAGGAAAGGGAGGCGGCAGCGGATGAGTAAGCACTATACCAAGCTGGATATCCTTGAAATGGCGGTAAAAAAGCAGACGCCGGACCTGGCGGCGGATCTGGACGGGGACGGGGAGATCACCCCGGGGGACGCCCGTCTGGCGCCGGACGGGGTGGATGTGCAGGAAGCCGCGGATAAAAGCGTGGCGATCTCCCGCGCCGCGCTGGACCGGATCCTTTCCGCGCCCGCTTACCGCTATGACAGGGAGGAGGACCCGCTGTACCGTCAGTACCGGGACGACTATGAGCGCATGGGCGGCCTGGCGGCGGAAAACGCCTACGGTCTGGCCAGCGCCCGCACCGGCGGCTACGGCAGCAGCTACGCCTCCACCGTGGCGGCGGACGCCTACGATTATTACATGCGGCAGCTGGCGGCCAAGGGGGAGGCGCTGGAGCAGAAGGCCTACGACCGGGCCGCCGACGAACGTAAGGAACTTTACCGTCAGCTGGAGGCCGTGGGGCAGTGGGAGGACCGGCTGTACGATCGGCAGCGGGACGAGGAGAACGACGCCTACCGGGACAGGGAGGCGGACACGAAAACCGCGCAGCGGGCGGTCGATTTCGCCTTTGACGCGGCGAAGAACGGGGATTATTCCTTTCTGGCCGCGCTGGGGGTGGACGTTTCCCGTCTGCAAACGGAGGACCGGCAGGACGACGCCGCCTACTACGCGAAATACGGGGACCTTTCCGGCCTGGCCGCGCTGGGCGTGGACGTGAGCGCCCTGACGGAGGAGCAGAAGCGGGACCGGGCCGCGTTTTACGCAAAATACGGGGATCTTTCGGGGCTTTCCGCCATGGGGGTGGACGTGAGCCAGATGCGCCGGGAACAGCTCTATCAGGTGGCGGCGCTGTTCGCCAAATACGGCGACTGGTCCCTGATGCAGCTGCTGATTTGAGGTGAACCATGGAGATTATCAGACAATTTGAACGGCTGAACGTGGGGGAGCACGCTTCGCGCGCCCTGCGTGTGACGGCGGAGGAGGCCTCCGCCGGATATGAGGCGCGGCTGGCCTTTCTGACGCCGCAGGGGAAGCGCTTTGTCAGCGGGCCGCTGACCTTTGACGGGGATACGGCAAACTACGCCCTGCCGGGGGCGCTGCTGGACGGCCCCGGCGTGCTGCTGGCCCAGCTGATCGTGGGGGACGGGGAAACCTTTCTGCGCAAAAGCGCGGTGCAGGAATACCCGGTGTTCCCCTCGGTGGACCCGGAGGGCGTTCCGCTGACGGATACGGGCGACCTGCACGACCCCGCCCGCTTTTATCAGGAGTATCTGGGCCACGCCCACGACGACCTGTATTACCGGAAGGCGGCGCTGGATGCGATGCTGGCCCAAAAGGCGGACCGGAGCGCCGTGTTGGAGACGGGCACCGACCGGGAGGCGTACCTGGCCGATACCCAGCGGTGCATCGCCTCTTACTTGGTGCGGGAGGCGGGCAGCGACTGCGTCTCCCGCCCGCTGGGGACGGATATGTTTTCCGCCGTGTACAACGATACGGGCCGCAGCTACCTGCACCTGTTCGGTCAGGGCAGCGATCCCTTTACCTGGAACGAGCGGACGGAGGGCGGCTTTCATAAGCTGTACTGCAACTGCGCCGGTTTTCTGGCGCTGATCACCAAGGGCAGGGACTATCTCTCCTCCGTCTACAAAAAGGCCTTTGATCTGTGGGACTGCCGCGTGGCGGGCAACGGCTGCCGGGTGTTTGACGAGACAACCGCCTACGAGACGGGCGATTACGTTTTGCGGCAGGGGAAGGTGTACCGCTGCGTCGCCGACGCCCCGGCCGGCGCGTTCGACGGGGCGAAGTGGGAGGAGCAGACCGTGGAGGAGTTCTCCCTGAAATACATGCGGTACGAGGAGGCCAAAAGCTATCTGCCGGGGGACTGCGTCCTGCGGGGCAACGCCCTCTACCGCTGCCTGACCGCCGCCGACGGCGAACCCTGGGACAACGCCAAATGGGAACTGCTGCGGGGGGATAACGGCGTGCCCATCGTAAAGGACAGCGTGCTGCTGGCCTACGCCACGGAAAAGGGCGATATCCACGAAAAGCCCTGGACGGTGGAGGCCCAGACCCTGATCTACACCTACTATATGGCCTTTCTGCAGGATCACAGCGGCAACCCGCTGAAACAGGTGCTGCTGCGCAGGGAGGACGGCGCCGGGGGCTACCGCCCGGCGGAGGAGGCCGGCCGGGCGGCGCTGGAGGAATTGGAGGAGGGCGACCTGCTGTTCTTTTCCCGCCCGCAGAGCACCCGCTACAAGGGGATCAGCCACTGCGGCTACTATCTGAAAAGCCTTGACCGGCTGAACGCCATCGGCGCGGCGGAGTACGGCGGCGTCACCTTTTCCGCTGTGGATCACGGGGAAAACGCCGACGGGGAGTGGGGCTATGTGGCGGAGTGCGCCGGGGCCTTTCCCGAGGGCAGCGGCAGGAACACCATCCGCATTTCCACCTTAAAGGGCATGATGAACCACTCCGGCGCGGATAACCCCTACGTGGCGTGCTACGGCTCCAAGCCCTTCGCCAACCCCTTCAACAGCACCAAGGCGGCGCGGTTGGCGTCCTTTACCGCCACCACCGACGACCGGATCTGGTTCGGCAACCGGATCAGCAACCGGTTCGTGACGGACCCGGACGGCGTTCCCTACGGCAGCTACTGGCTGCAGCCCGGCGACGGCAAGGCCCATCTGCACACGGTGACCGCGGCGTCGCTGGGCGCGGAGGGCTACCTGCTGGCCCGGATGCTGCCCCACGGGCTGGACTATGAGGACTACCCCTATGAGGACTACCCGGATGAGACGCTGGATATCAACTTCATCCCCAACGGCGTGTACCGCTGCGACAGGGAGGAGCTGGCCGACCGGCTGCGGGATGAGTACGGCGCCTCCCGTCTGCCCGCGGAGATGACCCAAGCGGAAAAGGTCTTTCTGCTGGTGCAGACCGGCGGCATTGAGGAGGAGGAACGGAGCAAGGCCCGCTACGGCGTGCAGATGATCTTCCCCTCGTTGGCCGCCAACGGCACGGTCTATCTGAGGTCCCGCAACGAGGGGTATTATGACGAAAGCGGCAGCGTGTCCGCGACGGGTCAGTGGGGCGGCTGGAAAAAGATCGTCACGCTGGATCAGATGCCCCAGGCCACCGCCGCCACGGCGGGCCTTGTAAAAGTGGGCGACGGCCTGAAGATGACCTCCGGCGCGCTGGGGGTGGACCCCAACGGCTGCCTCTCCCTGCTGAATCTGGGGGTGACGGGCACAAAGCTGGCCGTGAACGCGGATCTGAACGAGCTGGGCAACGGCGTGTGGCGCTGCGACACCTCCGATCTGGCGGCCTCCATTGCCCATCTGCCGCCCCTGGCGACAACGGACCTGCGGGCGTTTACGGTGCTGGAGTACGGCTCCGTGGTCATCTCCTCCGCCGAATCCCGCTACGGGGTGCAGATTTTTATGACCAACCCCTCTCCCGCCTACGGCACGGCGGAGATCTTCTTGCGCAACCGGGGCTACACCGGCGGATGGCGGCCGTGGCAGCGGGCGGGGGAGACGCCCTCCCTCAGCCTGTCGGGCACGGCGGTGGCAAAGCAGCTGCTGCCCAACGTACAGTATGAGTGCGCCGATCCGGTCGCCTCGCTGACGCTGACTTTCCGGGCGGCGAACCTGGGAACGCAGCCGGAGTATTCCGTTATGTTCACCGCAGGGGAAAACATGACGCTGTCCGTGCCGGACGTTTCCGTTTCCTGGGCGGGGAAAACGCCGGTATGGGTGGCCGGGAACAGCTATCTGCTGACCTTTGTCCCGATGGGGAGCGGCTATCTGGGGCTGTGGGGGACGACGGTATGAGAATGAGCGCAAGGGCGCTGCTGGCGCAAAGCATGCGCGACGTTGTAAGGGTCACTGCGCTTCTGTTTAAGAACGACGCCGCCTGGATCGACTCCGGTCTGCCATTCCGCCTGGTCAGCAACGACAATCCAGACGTCAGTTTTCCGTTTTCCGCGGCAGCGGGTTCCAACGTGTACGCGGTAGACGACGTTCCCGACGGCACCTACGTCATCTACGCGAAAACGACACCAAACGCGACCACCCTTGGCCCTACGAGAACCTATTTCGGTACAATCACCGTGAGCGGAGAGAACGTGACCATACCGCTACATTATTATTCCGTCACACTGACCGCTGGCGTCGGAATCATCCAAAGCAATCTGGTTGGCGGTGTCGCCTGGATCGTCAAAGGCGGCCTCAGAAACATAAGGGCGACCAACGCGGTGAAAGAGGGCTATCAGTGGGCCAACTGGACGAATACCGACGACGGTACCGTGTTTTCGACGGCGCAGACCGGCCTTACCCTTTCCGGCATTTCCAGGGAATACCGACTTACCGCCAACGCTGTGCCCCTTTCCTGAAAAAGAAGCGGCAGCATGGACCGACAACGGAACGATGAAACAGGAGGATAAAGAAAATGGCGTTTTTGAAACCGGACGCGGTGACGGAGGAATACGGCCTGCGGATTGCGGAAAAGCCGATCACCGCCCAAAGCGGCGTGCGGTATTACAGCAACCGGCGGCTGAACACCCCGGATCACCGGCCGGCATATATCACGGTCCACAATACGGACCGGATCCGTACGGCGGCGGGGACCACCATGGCGGAGCAGTACGCCCGCGCCACCTACAACAACAATATGGGGGACGTGGTGGTCCACTACTATATCGACGGGGAGGACTGCTGGCACATCCTGGCCGACGACACGGTGGGCTGGCACGCGGCGGACGGCGTGAACGGCCCCGGCAACACCAAGTCCGTCGCCATTGAGATCATCATGGATGGCAGCGGCGACGCGGCGGACAAAGCCGCGGAGGACCGGGGCGCGCTGCTGGCGGCGATATTGCTGCACAGGTACGGGCTGGGGATGGACCGGCTGAAGACCCACCGGGACTGGTATCCGAAAAAGTACTGCCCGGCGTATCTGCTGGGCCACTGGCAGGCCTTTGCCGACAGGGTGAAAGCCCATCTGGCCGCGCTGGAGGCGGCGGACGGGGCAAAAGAAAATGCCGCGCCGGAACAGACCGACGCGGGCGGGAGGACCTTTTACCGGGTGCAGGTGGGCTTTTACGGCGTAAAGGCCAATGCCGAGGCCATGAAGAACAGACTGAAGCAGGCGGGTTTTTCCGCCATCATCAAGGAGGAGAAGGTATGAAAGAAAAATGGGCGCTGCGGGAACGGCTGAAGAGCCGCGTGCTGTGGGCGGCGGTGCTGGGCTGCGTGATGACGGTGCTTTCCGCCTTTGACGCGTGGGGCAAGCTGGGCGTGACGGCGGAGGGCTTTCGGGAGATCGCCGCTTCCGTGGGCGCGGTGCTGGCGGCCTTTGGGGTGTTCAACGACCCCACCAGCCGGGAGGCGTTCTGATGGGCCCCACGGAAAACTGCCCCTGCGAGGCGGTGCGGAAGATGGAGGAGGTGCTGGACCGGCATGAGGCCCAGCTGGCCAGGGGGCAGACGGATTTCGCGGTGATCCGCACGGACCTGAACTATATCAAATCCAAGCTGGACGAGCGTTCCCGCTTCAACACCCAGACGGTTTCCGCTATCGTGCAGGCGGTCTGCACGCTGCTGGTGGCGCTGATCGCGGCGCGGCTGGGGCTTTCATGAGGCAAAAGGCATAACAAACGAAAAAAGAGCGTATTCGCAATGAATACGCTCTTTGTGTCGGCGACGACCTATCTTCCCGGGCAGCTGCCCGCCAAGTATTTTCGGCGCAGTTGAGCTTAACTACCGTGTTCGGGATGGGAACGGGTGGGACCTCAATGCTATAGACACCGACTGACTGAAAGGCCTTGCCTCTCAAGCAAGGGGTAGTATACCACAGGGGAAAGGGTTTGTCAAGCATTTTTTTTATTTTTTTTGAGAGAGAAAGAGGGATTTGGCGAGCGCTTTGTAGGGGCGGGCACCGACCGCCCGCAACCGGTTTCCCCACAAAACCACATTGAAATCCATAATAATTCCGATCATTATGGTTGATTCTGCCTTATTATTATGACATATTATGGATTT
>CAMJYF010000057.1 GCA_946409885.1 uncultured Clostridia bacterium
AGCGCATCCGTTTGCTGGGCGTTAAGGCTGCCGTAGCGTTAAAGCCCGCCACCCCGGCGGAGACGGTGTTTCCATATCTAGACAGGCTGGATATGGTGCTGGTGATGACCGTGGAGCCCGGCTTTGGCGGCCAGAGCTTTATGGCGGACCAGTTGCCCAAGATCGCCGCTCTCCGCGCGGAATGCGAAAAGCGCGGCCTGTCCACGGATATCCAGGTGGACGGCGGCATCACCGACAAAACCGCCCCGCTGGTCCTGCAGGCGGGGGCCAACGTGCTGGTGGCCGGCAGCTACCTGTTCAAGGCCGAAAATATGGCAAAAGCCATGGCGGCGCTGAGAGGGGTATGTTGTTAGGGAGTAGGGAGTTTTTGAGACAGCATTGGGCGTTTTCGTTCAAATAGAGCTGTAATGAAACGTTCAAACAGATTGTTTTCGTCAGGAAGACGGAGCTGAGGCTCCGTGCTACGCCATGTTTCAGCCGGATCATATCAGTCGGCGCAGTATGGCAGCGGCATTGTCTTCTGACACACACTGCCAGTATTCCCCGCACTCGGCGGCCAGTCGGGCGGGATGGGGCGGCAGCGCACCGAACTCACACACGCGCAGAGCGACGGCGGACCGTTCGGCCGAGGGCACGCGGAACACCAGCCGGTACCGCCCGCGCAGCGTATACAGCGCCGAAGGCGCGTCCGTGCGGCAGGCGGCAGCGGCCAGCGCAGCGTCATCAAGATTGGCGCATTCCAGCACCACCGGCGGCGTTTCGGTTTTGACCAGCTGCTTGACGGAGCCGTTCTGTCCATCCCTGGGCGGCAGGGAGGTGAAGCTCACGCGGCAGCCGCCGTCGGTTTCCCGCGTCGCCTCGATCAGCAGCTTGCCGGAGAGATCCAGGTCCACGCCGCTGCTGCGGCGGACCTCGGACAGCAGCGTCCACAGCACCCGGCGGGTGTCCGGGTCGGCGTAATCCAGCTGTTCGTATGTAATGTCGTAGCCGTCCAGTTCCTCCGGCGACAGCGTCACCTCCACGCGGTATTCATTCACCGGCACGATTCTCATACGCGCATTCCCCCCAGGTATTCGTCACTTATTCTATTGTATTCCCCGCGGCCCGTCCGCGCAATGCAAAAAGATTGGAAAAAGATTTGCCGGGATGCACCATCCCCTGATTATCTGTCTATGAAAAAGAAACCTGCACGCAAAAAACAGCCCGCTCCCGCGGTTCCCGCCGCTCCCCGCCGTACCCGGCGGGAGGCGCAGGAGGCCGCGCGCCTTTCGGCGGAAGAAAAGGAGCGCCGCGCGCTGTTTCACGAGCGGATGAAAAACGCCCCGGCGCGGGTGCGGCTGAAGCCCGTGCGCACCAAGGGCTATTACCGTTTTGCGAAGGAGTACCCCTCCGACGTGGGCGCGGACGGCTACCGTGAGAACCGGCCCCCCGCCCGCGGGCTTTCCGCCGCGGGCCGCTGCCTGCTGGCGCTGCTGTGCGTGGCCGTCTTCTGCCTGGCCTTTATCTGGGTGCGGGCCGCCATGCTGATCTCCGCCGCGCCGGGGGAGACGGATTACCTGGCAACCGTTTCCGACGCTGTTTCCGTGGCGCCGGGGCTGCGCGCCCTGCGCTTCACCGGGGAGGATCTGCGCGGCTACGGCGCGCCGGAGCTGAAACGGATGCTGGCGGAATACGGCTGCAATGCCGCGCTGTTTGAATTCAAGGACCCGGACGGCTATATCGCCTTTCCCACGGAGCTGGCCCTTGGCGCCGCCGGGGAGAACGCGACGGAAACCGCCTGGGATACCGTAACGGCGCTGGAGCAGGCGGACGTGCGCACGGTGGCCTATATCAGCTGCTTCCGGGATTCCGCCGCCACCGCCTACGATACTGAGCTGGCGGTGATGGATTTTGACGATCCGGACGAGCCGCTGACGGACGCCGCCGGCAGCATGTGGCTGGACCCCTACCGGCCGGAGACGGCCGCCTACCTGACGGGACTGATCTCCGAGGCCATCGACGGCGGGTTCTCCTACGTGGTGCTGGACAACGTCTGTTTCCCCTATGATCTGGGGTTGAAGACCGCCTATTTCAGCGCCGCCGACGTGGCGGACCGGGGCGAGAATTCCATCCTGCTGGACTTTCTGGCCCAGGCGCTGGGGGTTTCCGGCACGGGGCAGCTGATCGTCATGTGCGACGTGAACGGGCTGGCCGCGGGCGAGATGGGGCGCGACAACCGCTACGGCGGCAGCCTGCTTTACTGCGGCGCGGAAAACTTTGCCGTGGACGCCCGCCTGAGCCTGCAGCCGCTGGACGAGCCGGATCCGCTGGGGCTGTTCGCCTACCGGGAGGACGTTCCCTCCGCCTTTATCCTCAGCGCCTGCGCGAAAGCCCACGGCGCGGTGACGGAGGCGGAAAACCTTGACGGCGCAAGGCTGCTGGCCTGTGTGGAAAACGACGGGCCCCCCGCCGGGCTGAAGGAGCTGCTGGCCCACACCGGGCTGAACGATTATATTATCTGGTGACGGAGACCGTCGCCCCGTTTCCGGCGCGGGACCTGTTTCTGTCGCGGAACCGAAAACACACAACGGAGGATAACAGAGATGATGGATATGATTCGCGCGCAGGCCGCCCAGGCGGTGGAAGAGCTGCTGGAGACGGCGCAGATCAAAAGGGGAGGCCTGTTTGTGGTGGGCTGCTCCTCCAGTGAGATCGTTGGAGGCGTGATCGGCAAAAACGGCAGTCTGGAAGCGGCGCAGGCCGTATATGACGGGATAGCGCCGTTGCTGAAGGACCGGGGGATCTGGCTGGCGGCCCAGTGCTGTGAGCATCTGAACCGGGCGCTTATCCTGGAAGAGGAGGCAGCGGAGCGCTTTGGGTATGAGCCTGTGTGCGTGGTGCCCTGGGAGCACGGCGGCGGTTCCTTTGCCACCGTGTCGTGGCGGCGTTTTTCGCGGCCCGTGGCGGTGGAGCATATCCGCGCGGACGCGGGCATCGATATCGGCCTGACCATGATCGGGATGCACCTGAAGGAGGTGGCCGTCCCGGTGCGGGTCTCCGTAAAGCGTATCGGCGAGGCCCCCATCGTCTGCGCCCGCACCCGCGCCAAGCTGATCGGCGGCGAACGGGCGAGGTATGGGGAGTGATTAGTGGATAGTGGTTAGTGATTAGTGGTTAGGAATGGGAGAACGGAACAGCGGGCGGTTGGCGGGCTGTTCCGTTCTTTGGTTTGATTGGATGGGTAGGCCCGGCGGATGACAGACCGCCGGTATTTTTATTTCTGCGGATCGCTGAATCTGTAGGGCCGGACGTTGGATGCGGTGCCCCACAGGGAGCAGGGCTTTTGCAGCTTGACCGCGGTGCGCAGGATCGCTCTGGCGTCGTCCGGGGAAATCTTGCCGTTCCCGTCGTAATCCGCGCAGCAGAACGCCCGGGAATCCTTGTCGTATTGTTCCAGCCCCACGCAGCAGCGCAGCGCCAGCCGCGCGTCCTCCGCGGTCACCTCCCGGTCGCCGTCCACGTCGCCGTACCAGTAGGTGCGCGTCGCGGCGCCCCCAACGCAGCCGCTCGCCGGGAAATAATACTTTTGCCCGCAGAGCAGGCAGGTATAGTAAGAGACGCTTTCCCAGGGGAAGACCGGAGAATCCTCATGAAAATTACCCGCATCCCATATGTGGGGGATCGCCGGGTTCAACAGCTCCCCGCAGACGGCGCAGCGCTCCTCGCCGTCGGCGCAGGTGCGTCGGCTGCCCGTGTCGGCGGAGGATTTCCGCAAGGGGGAAAGATCGAGAAAATGATCCGCGGCCACAAAGGTATCGGCCACGGCGTCGGTCAGGCCGCAGGGTTTGGTAATGGGGGCCAGCGCCGGATCCGCGAAGACGACAACGGTACTATCGTTGCCCACCCGGCGCAGCATGCGGTCCTTGGAATATTCGGAAACGTGGGTGGTCAGCCTGGGGATGATTTTGGTGGTTCTTTGCAGTTCTTCCCCGCATACTTCGCAGCGGATCACGCTGTCGTAGCTGCCCTGGTCTTTGCAGGTGGCGGGGAGGATGTTTTCCTTTACCGGCAGAGCGGGCGTGTGCGCGGTTCTGGCGGCGGGCAGCTCCTTGCGGCTCAGCTCCTCGCCGCATTGAACGCAGCGGATGATTTCCGTACAGACGCCTTCCTCCGAGCAGCTGGGCTCTTTGGTTTTTTCATAATCGGCGGGGCCCGGCTGATGCTCATGCGCGGCGGCCGCCGCGACGGAAAACGCAACGCACAGCGCCAGCAGCAGCGCGGTCAGTATACACTTTTTCATGGTGATGATCTCCTTTCCGTTCTCCTTCGCGGCGCCGTCACGCTGCCCGCAGGCCGACGGCCATCCGCAGAATGAGTCTCGCGTCCGCCGGTTCAACGACAGCGTTTCCGTCCACGTCCGCTTTACGGCGCGTGGATTCCGTAATGACCCTGTCCACGTCCCCGAAACCGACGGCGTAACGCAGCGTCAACCGGGCGTCCTCGGGGGTGACCTTTCCGTCAAGGTCCACGTCGCCGATGCGCGTATAACCGCCTGTGTAGGTGGAAGCGGAAAACGTTTCGCCGCAGACCAGGCAGGAATAGGTGATGCGTTCGGAAAGACTGCCCCCGGCGGGCTTTGCCAGCTTTGACCGGTCCCAGGTGTGCGGGATGGCTTCCTCCAGCACCTCGCCGCAGATAACGCAGACGGTTTCGCCGTCGGCGCAGGTGCGCCGGCTGCCGTCGCCCGCCAGAAAGCGATCCTTTTCCAGCGTCACGCCGTCATACGCAGGGGGCAGCGTCACGTTTTTGAGGATGGGGGGATAGGCGTCGTCCGCAAAGGTGACTACCGTGCCGCCGTAGGGGGCAACACTGACGGTGCGCCGCAGCATGTAATCCGGCAGATGGACGGGAAGGCTGCCGCCGTATTCTTTGTGTACGCGCTGCAGTTCCGCGCCACACACGTCGCAGTAGGTCACGCTGTCGTAGCTGCCGGGGTGATGGCTGATGGGGTTGAGGACGTTTTCCCGGACGGGAGGCGCCGGTTGGTGAACCGATCCGACCGGGACAATGACATGGTTGGTGGCGATGATCTCTCCGCAGAGGGCGCAGCGCGTCACCTCGTCGTAAGAGCCCTGCGCCGCGCAGGTAGGGGGTACGGGGTTTTCTATCGAGACGTCGCCCGCCACATGACGGCATTCAGAGGCTTGGGCCTTTTCCGCCGCGGCGGGGGGATCGTCGGCGGCAAACGCGCCGCAACGCGACGGGGTCACGCCAACCGCCAGCAATATGGCGATGGCGAACAGAAAGGCCCGCTGTATCTGTTTTTTGATAGAAATGGTTCTGTTCACAGTGATACTCCTTTCAGTCAGTTGGTTTTCGATTCTTTCGGTGACGGCTAAAGGATAACACGCCGTGAGCAGAAACGCAATACCGCGGGAACCAAAACGCCTTTTGGGGGAACGAAAATAAGGAACGGGAAATTGGCAATTTGTCGAGCTGACGCTCGACGAGTCGGAAGTGGGAAGTGGGAAGTCGGAAGTCGTTCAAGGGTAAGGACTTTTCCTCTCAAAAAAGAGCTGAAATGCCCTTAAACCTTGAGGAAAAGACGGTTTGCAATGAAAAACAGCCAGATTGTTTCGGGACTTCCGACTTCCGACTGATGACTTCCGACTGGATGCGAAGCATCCCTACAAATCCCCCTTTTCCGCGCCATTCTGCCGTCGGGTCAATGGGGCAATGGCTCGCTTTGGGGGATTGGGTCCTGCCGCGCCGCCCGTTTTTCATCCCACCGCTGTTTGGCCAGCGAAACGGCGATGGAGCCGATGGAAAAGATGTCGTTGGCGGCCCCGGCCCAGGCGCCGTTGATCAGGTCGTAGATCAGCCACAGGCCGTAGCGGGGGCAGGAGAGCAGCTTCAGGCGTTTGGTCTGGGTCTGCCAGTTGGCGATGGTGGCCGTAACGGAGGCCAGCAGCGGCAGCACGCTCCAGGCGTTTTCCCAGGTGGAAATGACGGAGACCGCCGCCACCACCACAAAAAAGGCGGGGATCAGTTTGGAGTTGATGTTCTTTTTTTCCCGCAGGCCGTAAATGTAGTTGCGCAGCAGGTTCATGGTGTTGATGGCAACCGCCGGGTACAGCCCCAGCATCACGTAGTGCAAAATCCAGAAGACGGAGGAGACCGTCATCATGGCCATGATCCAGCCGTGCTTGCGGAACTGGAACGACAGGATCGTCAGCCCCATGGCGATAAAACCAGCGATCTGCGCCAGCAGATCCACATGCGTCCGATAAAACGCCGCCATCCCTTTTCTCCTTTCCGGAACGTTCCGTTCCGCGCCGGTTTATTCGTACAATCCCACGGAGGCCCGCAGGATCAGCCGCGCGTCCGCCGGGGTGATCGCGCCGTCCGCGTCATAATCCGTTATCACCTGTGAAACGGTGATCTCGTTTTCGTCTATCCGGATCACGTTGTCCTCCGGGCCCAGCCCCACCGCGTACCGCAGCACCAGACGGGCGTCCGCCGGGGTCAGCGCAAAGTCGCCGTCCGCGTCGCCCGGGGTGAAGAAGAAATCGACGATCGCGATCGCGCGCTGCTCCGATCCGCATTCCACGCACTCGTAGCTGATCTCTGGATTGGCGAAGGAATACCCGTATTCCGTTAAGCGCCAGCAGCCGCCCGACCTGCCGGTTTCCTTCCAGAGGTGCGGGATCGTGTCGCTGAGCAGTGTTCCACAGATGGCGCAGCGCTCTTCGCCGTCGGCGCAGGCGCGACGGCTGCCGTCCCCGGTCAGGTACCGGTCCGCCTCCAGCGTCGTTCCGTCGAACCGCTCCGGCAGCTCCTCCTGCTTGGTCAGGGGCGGATATTGCGCGTCCGCGAACGTGACGGTCGTCTCCCCGTTTTCCCCGCGGCTTACCGTCCGCTTCAGCGAGAACTCGGAAAGATGATAGTCGGTACGGGGAATGGCCTTCCGCACGCGCTGCAGCTCTTTCCCGCACAATTCGCAGTGGATCACGCCGTCATAGCTGCCGTCCTCCGCGCAGCTGGGCTGCTTTACGGTATCTCATCTGTTTCAATGTGTTATTTCGGAAGATCAGGTTGCAGGCGGTCTGCGCCAGGTTTCGGGCGGTCGGTGCCCGGTTTCGGGCGGTCGGTGCCCGGTTTCGGGCGGTCGGTGCCCGCCCCTACAGGATTTCCGCCGTGACGGCCGCGGCGGTGATGTTGTTGCCGCAGCGCAGGGAATAGGTGACTTCCAGCTCGCTGCCGCCGTCGGAATTGATGGTGACGGCGCGGTAATAGCTGTCGTTCAGATCGCCGAAGGAAACGGTTTTTACGTTTCCGGCCCGGTCGCGCACGGTAAGCTGCGCCACGGAGCGGTAGCCGCCCAGGTACAGGGTAAACGCGCCCTCTCCCTTCAGCACAACGCGCATGGATTGCCTTCCCACCACGCCGCAGGCTGTCTCGCCTTCTGGCACGGCGTCGCCGCCGGTCCAGCGGATGGGGTAGTTGTCGTTGTAGGACCACTTCTGCCCGGTCACTTCCAGCGGGCCGATGCTGCCGTCGCCGTCGGCCTTGCGCACCTCCGTCATGGCGGCGTCCGTGCCGCACAGCAGGTAGTCCCGCGCCAAGGCGGGCAGGGTAAGGGCGGCGGTGTTGCCGTCCAGCGCCGCCGCGTTGACGGTAAAGACGGCGGCGGAGGCGTCATAGCTGTTGTTGCCGCCGGCCGGCTGGCAGGAGGAGAAGGCGCAGGTCAGCACGCTTTCCTCCTTCACGTCGGCGGAAAAGCGGATCTCATACACTGTCTCGTTCCGCGCGCCGCCGGTGAGGTTCAGCGGGTCGGCCTCCGGGTCCTTGGCCAGCGCGGTAAAATCGACCGGGTCGCCGTTCAGGGAAGCCGCCGTCAGCGCGCCCCAGCCCGCGGGCTGATGGACGCGGACCGTGTAATCGCGTTTCGTAAAGGCCCTTGGCCCCTCAAAAGCGCCTTCGGCGGGGTGGATGGTCAGCGTCTGGGTGGCGCCGCAGGCAAGGGTGATCTCCGTGGTGCGGAAGTGCCCGTCCTTGTAGGCCACGGTTTCGGTATCGTCCTCGTACAGAGTGACGG
>CAMJYF010000058.1 GCA_946409885.1 uncultured Clostridia bacterium
GTAAACGTCCTGATGAAAGAAACCCGCAGGCAGCAAACAAAGCCTGTGGGTTTTTTATGATATGATGCTGTTGCTCCAGCCGTTATTACTTCGGCAATTAAATAATTTGAATTATAAATGATACCTTCTTATTGCCGAAGTAATATTTCGCCATGTTTTTGCCGTAAAACGGCAAAAACGGCGTTATAATCGTATTATTAATGCGGCAAGATAACGGTCTTAATGCACCTTGCGCCGAATCGTATGCCGGATGCTTCCGAACAGGTTGCGATATCGGTATCCGCAAGTCCGTTATTTTTTTTTCCTCCTGTTTTCCCTTTTCGGGATGAATAAAAAAAAGAAGACTGCAAAATCTTCTGTCGGACCGATTGACGAAGGAGGACGGATCGTCTCTCCTCCCGGTTGGCAGAACGGCTTGCACTCTTCTCACCAAAGACGTGTGAAACCCGAACATACGGCAGGATCCCTGACTTATGAACGCAGGATAAACGCCCCGCGGATACAGATCGCAGACAAAAGAAACTTCTGTTCCATTATAATACGGCGTTCCGCATTGGTCAAGTTTTACAGGGTATCGGTTCGCGTTATTTTGCGTTATTTTGCGTTCCGGAATCCGCGCGGCCTTATTTTCGCGGCAGCACGTTCACCCTCGGCGGACGGCGGGGCGGGATCCGCTGGTACGCCACGTCGGGGTAGCCGATGATCATGCAGGTGACCGCTTTATGTCCCTTCGGGAGCCGCAGCGCCGCCCGGATCTTCGGGTCCAGCCTCGCGCAGCCGCAGAAGAACCCGCTGTACAGCACGCCAAGGCCAAGGCTGCCGGCGGTAAGCTCCATGTACGCGCTGGCCAGCGCGGCGTTCACGCTGTCATGCCCGGATACCACGATGACGAGGGGCGCGCCCTTAAAGAAAAAGCTGTCGTTGATATCCGCGTTGCGCAGCAGGCTGACGAAGGGCCTGCCCGCGGCGACCGCCGTGCGGAACAGCCTGACGCACCGCCGCTCAATTTCATCCTGCCTGTCCCCCAGAACGGTAAAGGCCACGTTCTGCGAGTTGGCGCCCGTGGGCGCGTATCTGCCCGCCTCCAGAATTTTGCCGATCTTTTCCCGCTCCACGGGAACGTCTTTGAACTGTCTGACGCTGCGGCGGCTTTTGATGGCCCGCAGCAGGGTATCGCTGTCAACGGCGGTCATCGGCGTGATGGCGTCGCAGCCGGTTTTGTCGTAGCCGGGCATGTCGACCGCCCCGGTGGGGCAGATGGCAAAGCAGTGCCCGCACCCGATGCAGCCCTCCCGCGGCGTTGCCTTCCCGTCGGACAGGTACAGCGCGGAGGCGACGCAGTCCTTCACGCATTTTCCGCACCCGATACACCTGGAAGCGTCTATCGCGATCTGTTTCATTTCAACCTCACCTCAACGTGGTTCTGTTTTTGGGATGCAACGTACGTGTAATTGATTGTTTCAGCGGTGCCGGTGAGTACCGTCAGGGACAGCTCGTTGTTGGTGTCATGCGGATCGAACCTGTCGCCGGGGTAGTCAGCGAATACCGATGCCGTCTGCGCGTCCGGCGCGTATTCCACCGTCACGCGGATATCCGGTTCGGACAATTCCGCCAGCAGGATCTGCTGTACCAGCTCCTCGATCACAAGGCGGATGCGGTATTTCTCTTTGGGCGGAATGTCGTTTTGCAGGCAGTAGAGGTCGATTTGCGTGCCCGCGCCGATAAAATCGAAATCCCGGCTGTCGATCAACAGTTCCAGCACCTTCAGCTGGCGGATGAAGCGCCTTGTCCGCTCCTTTTGCGGGGCGTCGAAGACCTGCTCCGGCGCGCCGTCCTCGTAAATGCCGCCTTCGTCCATATAGAACACCCGGTTGCTGATGGCGCGGGCGAAGCTCATCTCATGGGTCACGATCAGCATGGTCTTGCCGCTTTTAGCCAGGTCCCGGATGACCGCCTGCACCTCGCCCACCATGGTGGGGTCCAGGGCGCTGGTGGGCTCGTCCAGCAAAATCACGTCCGGGTCCATGGCCAGGGTCCTGGCGATGGCCACCCGCTGCTTCTGCCTGCCGGATAGCTGCTCCGGGTATTGCAGCTCCCGCCCGGCGAGCCCTACGCGCCGCAGCAGGGCGACGCCCGTTTCGTACGCCTCCTGTTTTGATTTTTTCAGGATATCCATCGGGGCCAGCATCAGGTTTTCAATGACGGTCAGGTGGCCGAACAGATTGAAGGACTGGAACACCATGCCCATCTTCCGCCGCGCTTTCGTCAGGTCGTATTTCGGGGCGGTGATCTCCTCGCCGTCCAGCAGGATCTGTCCGCCGGTGGGTCTTTCCAGCATATTGATGCAGCGCAGCAGCGTGGATTTGCCCGTGCCGGAGGGGCCGATCACGGAGATCACGTCGCCGTCGCGGATCACCGCGTTCACGTCCTTCAGCGGAGTGGCGTTCTCATATTTCTTTTCCAGGTGTCTCAGCTCGATCATTGGTCCTTCACCCCTTTCAGGATCACGCTTTTCGGTCGGCGGCGCGGATCGATCCGTACCGCGATTTTGTTGACGGCCAGCGTCAGAATCGCCGCCAGCACGAAATAGATGACGGCCACGGCGATCAGCGGGAAGAATGCCTCATAGGTGCGGCTTCTGACAATGTCGCCGATCTTGGTCAGGTCCTGCACCGCCACGTAGCCCACCACGGCCGTGGCCTTGATCAGGGCCGTGATCTCGCCTTTGTACGCGGGCAGAAAATGCGGCAGCGCCTGGGGCAGCACGATGCGGAAAAATGCCCTGCGGTCCGTATAGCCCAGCGCGTAGGCCGCCTCCTTCTGGCCGCCGTCCACGGCTCCTACGCCCGCTTTCAGCATACTGCAGACCGCCGCGCCGAAGATGAGCGTAAAGCCGATGACCGATACAACGGTACCGGAGACGGCCACCTGTCCGAAGATGATATAAAACAGGATCATCAGCAGCACCACCACCGGCATGCCCTGGATCAGCCACACGCAAAACCGCGTGACGGTATTGGCGACGGGGTTGCCGTTGCGGCAGAGCATGAACACGCAAAAGCCCAGCGCCGTGCCGAACAGGACCGACAAAACCGTGATCAGCAGGGTAGTGCCGACGCCCGAAAGGAACAGCTTCCAGCGGTTTTCCCGGATAAACGTCCTCTCAAAGCTGTCCGCCACCGAGGCGAAAAAGCTTCCGCTTTTTGCCGTGTTGGCCGGCGTCTGAACCGAGCGCACCATCAGCACGAAGGCGGCGGGCCAATACTCGATGAAATCCACCGCCTGACGGCGCTCCTCCGTGACGATAACGGAACCCGCGCCCATAAGCGCCTTGCCCGACTGCACGTAGGGGAGGATGGCGGAAAACTCCATGCCCACAAATTCCACGTGTACGTCAAGCTCCCGCGCCATCAGCAGGATCATCTCCAGGTCAAAGCCCTTCAGTTCACCGCCCTCGCCCGCGTAGCTCATGGGCTCCAGCGTGTCGCAGACCGCGGCCTGCACCGTGCCGTTGGCCCCCGGCCAGTCCTGTTCCGGCAGCGCCTTGGCGCTCTCGTCGGAACCGGTCCACTTTTCCCACGCCGCCTGCTTCGTCTCCTCCGGGATGGCGTCGCAAGCCTTCTGCCACGCCTCCCGCTCTGCGCTGCCCTTTGCGAAGGCGATGCCGAACACGCCGTCCTGCAGCGTCTGCGGGAACAGCGCGATCCCGTCGTCCCGGTTGACCGCCAGCGCGGCGATGGCGTTGTTGATCAGCACCGCGTCCGTTTTACCCGATTTTAACGCCAGCACCATATCCGGGTTGTTGGTGTAGTAGGAGAAATCCCCCACGTCAGGCGCCTTGCTTTTCACCAGCTCCTCAAAGGGCGCGCCGTTCAGCATGGAAACGGTTTTGCCACTCAGCTCCGCGAAGGAGCGGTATTCGGGAACGCTGCCCTCCGGCGGCGCAATGTCGGAGGATTTGACCGCCAGCACGATGCCCCCGTGGGCGGTGGGGCTGGAAAACAGCACCTGCTCCTCCCGTTCCGGCGTCACGTTCATATCGGTGGAAAAGTCATATTTCCCGGCCTGCACCGCCGGGATGCGCCCCGCGAAATCCATGTCGCCCAGTTCCAGCCGGTAGCCCCTCTCCCGGCAGAACCGGACAACCAGGTCGATATCGTACCCCACGTTTTTGCCGTCCTTGATGTAGGACCAGGGCATGTCCGTGGAGGTGGTCACCACCCGGACCGTGCCGTTTTCGCCGGTCAGACCGGTCATATCCACCGTCTTTTTCGCCTCGTCGTTGCCCAGCCAGATCTGCGCCAGCTCCTCCATGGTGCCGTCTTTCCAGCTTTTGGCAAGGAAATCGTCCAGCTCTTTGCACAGGGCGGCGCTTTCAGGGTCGTCCTTCCGGAAGGCGAAGGCGTAGTTGTTCTCCGTCAGGTTCTCATGGATATAGTCGATCTCCGGCGCCTCGGCGTGGAGGGAGATCATTCCCGGCTCGTCGCCCAGAAAGCCGTCGATCTTTCCGGTCAGCAGCGCGGAGACGCAGTCCGGGTAACTGTCAAAGTAGAGGTACTCGCTGTCCGGGAAAAACTGCTTCGCCGCGTCCTCCATCAACGGACCCACAAGGACGCCGATCTTCTTTCCGTTATAATCCGCGGGATGCACTTCTGCCGGCGCCTGTGCCCCGGTATCCCGCACCATCGCCGTGATCTCCACGTTGAACAGTTCGTCCGAGAAGAGGATCACCTTTTCGTCTTCCGCCGTTTTGAAGAGGTTGGACATGATACAGTCGATATCCCCCGAAGAGGCGGCGGAGATGATGCCGCTGAAATCGTAGATCTTAAACTCCACGTCCGCCCCCAGCCACGCGCCGAAGCGGTAGGCCAGCTCGATATCGTAGCCGGTCAGCTCGGTGCCCGCGTAGTAGGAGTAGGGCATGACCGTTCCCACAGTGCCCACGCGCAGGTGATACTGCGGATGCTCCGCGGCGGGGATGTCCGGCATGGCGCCGTCCACCTCCACCACCCAGCGCCGGAACATATCGTCCAGCGTCCCGTCGGCCTTCTTCTCCGCGATAAATTCATTGAGTTTCTATTGCAGATCCGGAATTTCCGTTTTGGGCGAAATGCCCACGGCGACGGGGTTCACGCTGTAATTCTCCTCCAGCAGCCGCACGCCCGCCGTCCCGTTTTCCATGGCCAGCTCCATCTCGCGCCGGGCGTAAACGTAAGCGTCGATCCGCCCGTTGGCCACGTCCTTGTAGCCCAGCGGATTGTCGTTGTACGCGATGATCTCGGCGTTGGGGTAATCCTTTTTCAGTGTGTCGAATTCGATCAGGTCGAACATCACGCCGATCTTTGTTCCCGGTTTGTCCAGCTGCGCAAAGGAGGTGATCGCCTCGCTGTTCTTCCCGGCGCACCCGGTAAAGAGGGCGGTCAGCGCCGCCAGCAGCAGGAACGCGGCCGCCGTTTTGATTGTCATTTTACGATTCATAGGCAGTTCCTTATCGTACATCATTTTTTGTGTAATACGCCACGATCTCCTTTTGGATCTCCGGCGGATACAGCAATACCGTATAGGAGTTGCCGGCCTGGCTGGTTTTTGTACCGGTGACGATGCCTTTTGCCGTTCCGCGCTCCGTCGGAAAGGGAAGCAGCATCTTGTTGATCTTCTTTTCCGTGATATATCCCCAGGATTCCATCAGCCTGCGGATATCCGCTCCGAATACGGGCTTTACGTTTTCCGCGGTGCAGATCCGGTTCAGCTCGTCTTTGATCTCCGCTTCCAGATAAAGATCCCCGCTGCGGAACCCTTCCCCGTCCCCCGGACGGAGATAAAAGGCCTCTTTGGGCTTTTTTGTTTTCTTGCCTGCCGCTTTCTCTGCCTCCGGCGGGGCCTCCGGATCCGCGATGCTGGTGACTGCGCCGGGGTTTTCCTGCAGGAAAGCGGCGATCGCCTCCAGAAAGGCGGCGCCGTATTTTTGGTATCGCATTTCTCCCACGCCGGAGACCCGCAGCATGGCCGCCTTGTCCTGCGGCGTTTTTGCGCTCATTTCGATCAGCGTTTTGTCGCTGAAGACCACGTAGGGCGGCACGCCTTCTTCTCTGGCGAGGGTGAGCCGCAGCCGCCGGAGGGCGTCGAACAGCGCAAAACCGGCCTTGGTGAGGGAATCGGTGCTTCTGCGGCGCTGCGTCTCCGGCTGCTGGTCCTCGTGCGTCCGGACCAGTACGCGCGTGGCCGGGTCCTTCAAGGGGGCGATATTGCCAAGGCGGATCACACTGTACCGGTCGGCTGTCTGCACCAGGTACCCTTCCAGCAGCAGCTGGCTGATCAGCAGCCGCAGCAGGGCTTCCGAAAGGTGTTTCAGGGCGCCGTACGTCCTGTACTCCGTCGTCCCCAGCTCCTTCAGCCGGGCTCTGTTGGCCCCCAGCAGCGTACCGGTCAGGATGCCCAGGCCGTATCTGCCTTTTGTCTCATACACGCAGTTGACGACCTTTTTTGCCTCCTCGGTCATATCGGTTTCCGTAAACTCCCGCTGGCAGTTGCCGCAGTTGCCGCAGGGGGCGGCGGGCGCCTCGCCGAAGTAGGAAAGGATGGTGTTCCGCAGGCAGGAGGAGGTACGGCAGTACCCCTCCATGATCTGCAGCCGCCGCGCGTCCCGCTCCCGGATAAGGCCGATATCCTCCTCCGGCACGTCCGTAAACTCCTTGTTGTCCAGCAGCAGCCGGTTGATGATGATATCCTGCGCCGAAAACAGCAGCACGCACTGGGCCGGCGCGCCGTCTCTCCCCGCGCGCCCCGCCTCCTGATAGTAGTTTTCCATGCTCTGCGGCATGTTGTAGTGCAGCACGTACCGGACGTTGGATTTGTCGATGCCCATGCCGAAGGCGTTGGTGGCCACGATCACCGGCGACCGGTCGTAGATGAAATCATCCTGATTCTCTTTCCGTTCCGCCTGCGTCATCCCGGCGTGGTACCGGGCGGCGCGGACCCCCGCCTTTACCAGCAGGGCGTGTACTGCGTCCACGTTTTTGCGGGTGGCGCAGTAGATGATCCCGCTGTCGTCCGGGTGTCGCCGGGCGTAATCCAGCACGTATTCGTCTTTTTTCCGGACGCTCTCCACGTCAAACCAGAGGTTCTCCCGGTCAAACCCGGTGACGACGGTCTTCGGCGTCCGCAGCCGCAGCACGCAGGCGATATCGTTCTTCACTTCCTCCGTGGCGGTGGCGGTAAAGGCGCTGACCACCGGCCGTTTCGGCAGGGAATCGATAAATGATACGATCTTCAGGTAGCTGGGCCGGAAATCCTGCCCCCATTGGGAGATACAGTGCGCCTCGTCCACCGTCACCATGGCGACGGTCGCCTGCCGGGCAAAGGCGGAAAAATCATAGGTTTCCAGCCGTTCCGGCGCCACGTACAGCAGCCGGTAGGCCCCGTTCAGCGCGTTGTCGTACACCCGGGCGATCTGGGCCTCCGTGAGGGAGGAATTGATATACCCCGCCGGAATACCCGCCGCCTTCAACGCCTTCACCTGATCCTGCATCAGGGAGATGAGAGGGGACACGACAACGGTAAGGCCCGGGAGCAGGACCGCCGGGATCTGATAGCAGACCGACTTTCCCGCGCCGGTGGGCATAATGGCCAGCACGTCCCTCCCCCGCAGGATGGCGTCGACGATCTCCTCCTGCCCGGGCTTAAAGGAATCGTATCCGAAATGGATCTTCAGTGCTTCTTTTGGTTTCATCCGTGACAGTCCCCCTTTGGTGACAGCATACACAAAACAGATCAAAAATACAATATGAATAAACGCTGGCGGTCCCGTTTTTCCGCGGAGCGGCGCGCCAAATCAGCCTGCCGCCGTTATTCCGCGTCTTTTTTCGTCAGCGAAAACAGCTTTGTCTCGTTGGCCTGCATGGTGACGGTCAGAATGCGCCCCTCGCCGTTGGCCCCGTGTTCCGTCAGCAGCTCCCGGTACCGGTATTCCCCGCCCAGATCGACGGCTTTTTCGCCCGCCTCCGTGGCGTGGAGCGCCAGACAGCGCGGGCTTATGTAGACGATGTCGTCCGTGCG
>CAMJYF010000059.1 GCA_946409885.1 uncultured Clostridia bacterium
ATACCATGCAGTATATCAAGTGCGACGTTTCCACCATCTGCATGGGCATGGCGGCCAGCATGGGCGCGTTTCTGCTGGCGGCGGGCGCCAAGGGCAAGCGTTACGCCCTGCCCAACAGCGAGATCATGATCCATCAGCCTTTGGGCGGCGCGCAGGGGCAGGCGACCGATATCAAGATCGTCTCCGACCACATCATCCGCATCCGCGACAAGATCAACCGCATCCTGGCTGACGAGACCGGCAAGCCCATCGAGGTGATCGAGCGCGATACCGACCGCGACAACTACATGTCCGCGGAGGAGGCCTGCGTTTATGGGCTGGTGGATAAGGTGCTGTATAAGAGGTAAAAGGTTTGAGGTTTGAGGTGTTAGGTTCAAGGTTTAGGAATATGTAACTTGCACCTTACAACTTACAACTAACAACTTACACCTCATACCTCACACCTCACACCTCACACCTCACACCTTACACCTCACACCTCGCAAGCGGCACTGAGGTGCCGCGCTACAATGTGACCGACGGAGGACGACCCTTTGGCAAAATACGACGATCCAAAAGACAGAACGATCCGCTGCTCCTTCTGCGGGCGGACGCAGGATCAGGTGGGGATGCTCATTCAGGGCCCCGGCGCTTTCATCTGCGACAGCTGTATCGCCAGCTGTCTGGAGATCATCGAGAGCGGCGAAAACACGAAATTCGAGAAGACGGGCGGCAAACGCAAGGCCACCTCCTCCCCCCGCATCCTGCCCAAGCCCAGCGAGCTGAAGGCCAAGCTGGATGAGTACGTCATCGGCCAGGACGAGGCGAAGATCGCCCTCTCCGTGGCCGTATATAACCACTACAAGCGCATTTACCGCAAGCCCAAAACCGACGTGGAGATCACCAAAAGCAACGTGCTGCTGCTGGGCCCCACCGGCGTGGGAAAGACCTTTCTGGCGCAGAATCTGGCCAAAACGCTGGACGTGCCCTTCGCCATCGCGGACGCCACCACCCTTACCGAGGCCGGCTACGTGGGCGAGGATGTGGAAAACATCCTGCTGCGGCTGATCCAGGCGGCGGATTTTGACGTGGAACGGGCGGAGCGCGGCATCATCTATATCGACGAGATCGACAAGATCGCCCGCAAGTCGGAGAACACCTCCATCACCCGCGACGTCAGCGGCGAGGGCGTGCAGCAGGCGCTGCTGAAGATCCTGGAGGGCACCGTGGCCAACGTGCCGCCCCAGGGCGGGCGCAAGCACCCCCAGCAGGATTTCATCCAGATCGATACCTCCAACATCCTGTTCATCTGCGGCGGCGCTTTCGACGGCATTGAGCGCATCGTGGAAAAGCGCCTGGGCAACTCGGTGCTGGGCTTCGGCAGCGAGCTGATTGTGAAATCGGAGCTGGACCGGGATACCATCATGCAGAAGGTGATCCCGCAGGATCTGATCAAGTTCGGCCTGATCCCGGAGTTGGTGGGCCGTATGCCCGTGCTGACCGCGCTGAAGAATCTGGACGAGGAGGCGCTGATCCGCATCCTCAAGGAGCCGAAGAACTCCCTGTACAAGCAGTACCGCGCCCTGTTTGAGATTGACAGGGTGGAGCTGGAATTCACCGAGGACGCCTTTGCCGCCATCGCGCAGAGCGCCCTGGAAAAGAACACCGGCGCCAGAGGACTGCGGGCCATTATGGAGCGGGTGCTGCAGCCCATCATGTACGAGATCCCCTCCGACCCCACGGTCACCCGCGTGACCATCACCTCCGCCTGTGTCAACGGCGTGGGCGAGCCCGCCATCGAGCGGGATCCCGCCCGTCTGGCCCCGCCGAAGGAGAGCAAGCTGAAGCCCACGATCGCGTGACGGACCGGAGCGACGGCCCTTTGCCGGAGACTGCCGCGCACGGATCAATTTTTTTCGGTTTTTACAATAACCACTTGAAAAAGGGTTCCGCTTTTGCTATAATCATATTGATTGAAACAGAAAACAAAAAAGGAGCGAGCTTCCATGGATGATAAAGTAAAATATACCAGTTATGAGGATTATGAGGAAAACGTGGACCAGATGCCGGATGAATATGACGACGATTATGACGACGGCGGCGCCGGCAGAGGCACCCGCCGGTCGGTCAAATCCCTTTTGGTGCTGCTGGTGGCCGTGCTGGTCGTGTTCGCGGTGCTGATCGGCGTATATCTCGCCAAGAACAAAAAGGACGGCAAGGATACCCCCGCCAACAGCAGCGACGTGGTCACCACCACGGAGCCTGTCAGCGAGAGAGTCACCACGGAGGCGGAGCTGTATCAGCCCGGCGAGTACGTCGTCACTGCCGACGGCAGCCTGCGCCTGAGAGAAGAGCATTCCATCGATTCCAAACATATCATGAGCGTGCCCAACGGCACCAAGCTGACCATCACCGAGATCTATGTGGATTCCGCCGCCGCCAATGCGGAAGAAAAATTCTGGGGCAAGACGGATTATAAGGGATGGACCGCCTGGGTGGCCATGGCCTACCTGACCAAGAGCGGCTCGCAGCCTGCCGCCGCCACCGGCACCGACGTGCCGCAGCCCGGCGTGACCGGCAACGTTACCACCACGCTTCCCGGTGAAACGACTACCAAAGCCCCCGGTACCCCCACCGGCAAGTACGATACCGGCAAGTACAAGGTCACCGCGGATGAGGTTGGCTTCGTCCGTCTGAGAGAATCCCACAGCGTGGATTCCGAATCCCTTGACGAGATCGAGTACGGCGAGGAGATCACCATCCTGGAGGTCTATCACGATACCGACGCGGAAGACGACACCCTGGAGTACTGGGGTAAGGTCTCCTACGGCGGCAACGTGGGCTGGGTGGCCATGTATTACACCGCTCCGGTCAACTGAGTGACCGTTACCGGCGGAAAAGACAGTATAACGAAGGGAGCCGCGGCGGAATGCCGCGGCTCTTTGTGCGTTCGGGGAAGTGTAGCACGACGCTTCTGCGCCGTTTTTCAGTTCGGAGTTCGGAGTTCGGAATTCGGAATTATTTGAACCTGTAGCGCGGCGCTCCTGCGCCGTTAACAGGGAATAGGGAGTAGGGAATAGGGAGTAGGGTCCAGGGAGTAGGGAATAGGGAACAGGGAACAGGAATTAACTCCGAACTCCGCATTCCGAACTCCGCATTACCTTACCACTTTTTCCGCGAAGGCGGCGATGTCGGCGTAGACGTCAAAGCGGCAGTCCTCGTTGTGGATCTCGTGGCGCAGGCCGTCGTACAGCTTCATGGTCACGTCCGTATGGCCGGACTGCACCAGCTTGTCGCGCACCTCGGTCACGCCCTTGCCGTAGTTGCCCACGGGGTCCATGCTGCCCGCGATCAGGTATATGGGCAGGTTTTTGGGAACGGCCTCGTACCAGTCCTTGCCGGAGACGGAGCCCAGCAGGCGGAACAGATCCCGGTAGCCGTAGGCGGTGAACAGGTAGCCGCACTTGTCGTCGGCCACGTACTTTCTGACGTTTTCCTCGTTCACGGAAAGCCACTCAAAGCCGGTGCTGCCGTTGAACTTTTTGTTGTAGCTGCCAAAGGCCAGGTTGTTGATGAAGGGGGAGCGGTAGTGGCCGCCCTTCACCTTGCCTATGGTATCCGCGATCAACGCGCCCAGCGCCGCGGCGGGGTTGGCCCCGCTGGTGCCGCAGAAGATGAAGCCGTCCGCCACGCCGGGGTATTTGGCGGCAAAGCGTCTGGCGATAAAGGAGCCCATGGAATGGCCCCATACCACCAGCTTTTTGCCCGGGTGCTTGCTTTTGGCCAGCTGGGCCACGCTCTTTACGTCGTCCACCAGGCGCTCATTGCCGTCCTTTTCGCCGAAATAACCCAGGTCCTCGTCCTTTGCGACGGAACGGCCGTGGCCGGCGTGCTCATGCATATACACGGCAAAGCCCCGGTCGCACAGATAGCCGGCGGCCTCCAGATAGCGGTCGGTATGCTCCGCCATGCCGTGCACGATCTCCAGCACGCCGACGACGGCGGATTCCTCCGCGGGAACAACGGACTGCACAAACAGGTCCGTGATGCCGGTGGAGGATTTCAGATGATATTCATTGCGGATGTGATCCATAACGCTGTCTCCTGTTTCTTTTTTTTTGTTTCATCATAGCACATTTTTCCGGTGATGCAAACCGTTTTGCGACAATTCTTGATTTATTGTGCATTATCCATAAAAAACAGCAATGATTTTTGACCATAAAAGCCAAGGACAAAGGGCCGCGCCTCCCTTGCCAAAGGGGGCCTTTCTGTGGTACAATAACAAAATATGAAGGAGGTGAGGGTATGCTGGGCGTCAGAATGGGCATCGATTTCGGTTCCGCCAACCTGACGGTGTTTGTGGAAGGCAAGGGCGTTGTGCTCAGCGAGCCTTCCGTGATGATCCGCGACGCGTCCTCCGGCAAGGTGCTGGCCATGGGCGGCGCCGCCAAAAGCATGGCGGGAAAGCTCCCTCCCTCGCTTTACGCCGTCAGCCCCATCAAAGAGGGCGTCGTCAACGACGCCGAGGCGGCCCGCCTGATGCTGAGCCGCTACCTGGACAGGATCTGCGACGGCAGGCTGTTCCGGCCCAGCGTGCTGTTGTGCGTGCCCGGCACCGTGACGGAGATCGCCAAAGAGGCCCTGTTTGAAACCGTAACGGCAGCGGGCGCGGGCCGGGCCTGCTTTATCAGCGAGGCGCTGGCCGCCGCCATCGGGGCTGGCGTCAGCCTGACGGAGCCAAAGGGCGCCTGCATCTGCGACATCGGGGGCGACATCACCGATATCGCCGTGGTCACCATGGGCAATCCCGCCGGGTCCTGCTCCGTGCGGGTGGGGGGCAACGTGCTGACCCAGGCCATCGCCGACCACGTGCTGCGGCAGTACCGTGTGGAGATCGGCGCCGCGGAGGCGGAACGGCTGAAGCATACGGTGGGCTGCGCCATCCCCCGGGAAAACGAGCTGGCGGTCACGGGCTGCGGCAAACACGTCGATACCGGTCTGCCGGTCTCCTTTGAGCTGACCTCCACCGACGCTTACGGCGTTCTGCGGCCCTATCTGGCGCAGATACTGGCGGGGCTGCGGCAGGTGCTGGAGGAGACCTCCCCCGAGCTGTGCGCCGACCTGCTGGACAGCGGCGTGATCCTGACCGGCGGCACCGCCAACCTGTACGGCATTGAGATGCTGATCTCCCGGGCCACCGGCCTGCCCGTCCAAAAGGCGGAGGAGCCGGAAAGCTGCGCCGCCAGGGGCATCGGCAAGCTGCTGAAGAATATGAAATACCTGGAGCGGAACGGCTATTATTTTGCCGCCGCCTCCGGTGAAACGGAATACGAGGAAGACTGAGAACAGCGTCAATGGCAGAGATTAACGAAGAACAGACCCTGAAGGGAACGGTGGAAAACGTGGTGTTTTCCAATCCGGCCAATCATTTTACCGTCATCGAACTCAGCGTGGCGGGCGGGGAGCTTGTCACCGCCGTGGGCGTGCTGGCGGATATCGCCGCCGGGGAAGAGGTCACCCTGCGCGGGGCGTGGGACAGCCACAGCGTGTTCGGGCGGCAGTTCCGCGTGGCCTCCTGCGAGCGTTCCCTGCCGGATACCGCCGCCAAGCTGTTCCGCTACCTGGCCTCCGGCACGGTAAAGGGCGTGGGCCCCCGGCTGGCGGCGCGCATCATCGAGCGCTTTGGGGAAAACAGCCTGGACGTGCTGGAAAACGAGCCGGAAACCCTGGCGCTGGTCAACGGTATCTCCAAATCCAAGGCCGTGCAGATCTGCAACGCCTTCAACCAGCAGTACGCGGTGCGGAGGCTTCTGATCGAGCTGGAAAACTACGGCATCTCCTCCACGGAGTGCGCCGCCATCTACCAGTATTTCGGCATGACGGCGGTGGATACGGTGAAAGAGAATCCCTATATCCTCTGCGGCGCCGTCGGCGGCTTTACCTTTGAGCGGGCGGAGCTGCTGGTGCGGAAGATGGGCGTGGCGCCCCCCTGCGAATACCGCAACCGGGCGGGCGTGGTGCATATCATCCGCCATAACCTGGGCAACGGCCACACCTGCATTCCCCGGGCGAAGATGATCGACCCCTCCTGCCGCCTGCTGGAGATCCCGGAGGAGGAGGCCCAGCGGACCATCGACGACCTCATCACCCTCCGCCAGCTGTGCGCCTGCGAGCTGCGGGGGGAGGAGTTCCTGTTTTTGCCGGAGTTTTACGCCGCGGAGCGCGAGGTGACGGAGCGCCTTTGCCGGATCCTGCAATTCCCCCCGGCGCAGATCCGCTCCATCGACGCGGAGATCGACCGCATCGAGGCGCGCAATGGCGTGCGGTACGCGGATAAGCAGCGGGAGGCCATCCGTACCGCGGTGGAAAGAGGGCTGCTGATCCTCACCGGCGGCCCCGGCACCGGCAAAACGACGGCGGTGCGGGGGATCATCGATTTTCTGGAAAGCAAAAACGTGGAGGTGCTGCTGTGCGCCCCCACCGGCCGGGCGGCCAAGCGGCTGAGCGAAGTGACCGGAAGGGACGCCAAAACCATTCACCGCCTGCTGGAGGTGGAGTGGGACGAGAGCGAACGGCCCGTGTTCCGCCGGGACGAGCAGGACCCCCTCAGCTGCGGCGCGCTGGTGGTGGACGAGACCTCCATGGTGGACGTGGAGCTGTTTGCCAGCCTGTTAAAGGCCGTGCCCATCGGCTGCCGCCTGATTTTAGTGGGGGACGCGGACCAGCTGCCAAGCGTGGGCCCCGGCAACGTGCTGAACGATATGATCGGCGCGGGCATCCTGCCCGTGGTCTGCCTGACGGAGATCTTCCGCCAGGCGCGGCAGAGCCTGATCGTCATGAACGCTCACCGGGTGATGAGCGGCGAGCCCATGGCGCTGGACGTGGTGGACAACGACTTCTTTTTTATGCGCAGGGAAGTCCCTCTGCAGGCCGCCGCCACCGTGACCGAGCTGATCTCCAAAAGGCTGCCCGCCGCCTACGGCTATTCCGCCTTTGACGATATCCAGGTGCTGTGCCCCTCCCGCAAGGGGGATTGCGGCACCGACAACCTGAACATCCGCCTGCAGGCGGCGCTGAACCCGCCGGATAAAAGCAAGGCGGAGCTGAAGACCCCCAGCGGCAGGATCTTCCGGGAGGGCGACCGGGTGATGCAGATCCGCAACAACTACAACATCCCCTGGAAAAAGGGAGGGGAAGAGGGCGAGGGGATCTTCAACGGCGATATCGGCCTGCTGGAGAAGATCAGCTACGCCGCCGGGATCATGAAGATCCGCTTTGAAGACAGAGTGGCGGAATACCCCTCCAACAATCTTTCGGAGCTGGAGCTGGCCTACGCCGTCACCGTCCATAAAAGCCAGGGCAGCGAGTACCCCGTGGTCATTCTGCCCGTGGTGGACTGCCCCCCCATGCTGATGTACCGCAACCTGCTGTACACCGCCATCACCCGGGCCAGAAAGCAGCTGATCATTGTGGGGAACGAGGCGAAGCTGAACGCCATGGCGCGGAATGTGACGCAGAAAAAGCGCTATTCCGCCCTGAAGGACTTCCTGCTGGAGGCCGCCGCGAAGTAAGCGGGGGCTTCCATGGGACGGTATACTTCCGGCGGGGAAACATTTGCCGCCGCCGGAAAAAAAGGCGCGGAAGAAATCCTTTGAAAATAAAAAAAAGCCTTGACAATTCCCCGCGACGGTGGTATAATCCATTTCGTTCCTTAGGGAACAGGCCATGCGAGAGTGGCGGAATCGGCAGACGCGCACGTTTGAGGGGCGTGTGGTAATCCCGTACGGGTTCAAGTCCCGTCTCTCGCACCAAGCAAAAGGCACGCGAAAGCGTGCCTTTTGCTGTTATATCCGCCTGCGGCGAGTGATATTGCGCTGCAGTTATTTGGTTCATCACGGATCATTGTGGGATTACAACGAGCCCAATGTTTTTTTTGCGGCGTTCGTCCACCAACCGTAGGGGGGCGGCGTCCCGACGCCCCGCATCGCGTTTCCCCATCGGAAAAACGTTCCCT
>CAMJYF010000060.1 GCA_946409885.1 uncultured Clostridia bacterium
CATCAAAGCGGCGGCGCCCCGGAACAGCTCAATGTTCGCGCCCCAGCCGTGCAGCATGACCACCGCTTCCTCCGAATCGGGGCCTTCACAAAAATAATTACAAGGGATATTGTCAATGTCGATCGTCAAGAGCAAGCCTTCCTTTCTCAACGGTTTATCTTTCTATAGTATATGGAAAAAACAAAAACGCGTGCGCGGTAAATCAGGGGATTCCGGTGAAATCCCCGTGAAGATCAGACGGCTGGCGTGGCGGCAAAACGGTTGTCTCCGCCGCGCATACACGGTCCTGCAACCGCGCGCAGACGTCTTTTACAGAATTTCTTTCAGGTCCACTTCTTCCGCGTCGGCCCAAAGCTTTTCCAGACTGTAAAACTCCCGCTGGTCCTTCATAAAGACGTGCACCACCACGTCGTGGTAGTCCAGCAATATCCAGCCCGTGGCCTTGCCCTCGATCTGGCGAGGCGCAAAGCCCGCCTCGCGCAGCTTGAATTCCACCTCGTCGGCCAGCGCCCGCACGTGGGTATTGGAGGTGCCCGCCGCAATGACGAAGTAATCCGCCACAATGGTAAGGCTGCCCACCTTTAAGACGGTGATGTCCTCCGCCTTTTTGTCGTCCAAAGCCTTTACGATGGTCTGTAATTTGGCGTCCATATTATAGTTCCTTTCGGTTGTTATGATATGTTTTTCTGAAAAAGTGAAAAGTTTTCACTTTCAACTTTATCAATACTTTCTTTCGGCGGCCGTGACGACCTCATTATAACACGCCACGGTATCGGGATGGATCGGCCTGCACTGTTCGCTCAGCTCATAGATAGTGAACCGCAGGCCCTCCTCCATGGCGTATTCCAGCGAGACCTTTGCCCGTTCGCGCATCTCCTCCACCCCGGGGTAATCCCGGTCGGCGGAGATAAAATCCGCGATAAACAAAATCTTTTCCGAAAGGGACATATGCTCCCGGCCGGTGGTGTGGTAGCGCACGGCGGTGAGCAGCCCCTCCGGGAAGCCGTAGGTCTCCTTCAGGTAGATGGCCCCCGCCATGGCGTGCCACAGCTTGGGCGCGCTGCGCTCCACCGGGGTTAGCGTTACCCCGTGGGCGGCGAAAAACGCCAGCGCCTCGTCCTTGGGCTGCTCCTTCAGCACGTCGTGGGCCAGCCCCGCCGTGTACAGCAGCTCCCTGTCGCCGCCGTAGCGGTCCGAAAGCGCCGCCGCTGCTTTGGCCACCTGCAGCGAGTGCTCATAGCGGTGGTCCGACAGCCTGGCGCGGATATCCTTCAGTAATACGGTATCGTTCATTTTGCCTTTTTGATGATGCGCTTGTCGCGGCCCTTTTTGTCCTCAAAGGGCGATTTCTTTTTCAGGGTCACCCGTTCGTACCGCTCCTTTTTCGGCGCGGCCTTTTTCACCGGGATCTTTTTCTGTTCGTGCAGCTTGGGGTTGTACCGGTACAGCACCATCACCCCGCCGATGACCTGCACCACGTCGGCGCCGGTCTTCGCGGCGATCTCCTCCGCCGCTTCCCGGGGGGAGACGGGCGAAGTCTCCGTCAGCACCCGCAGCTTGATCAGCTCCCGGGTGCGAAGGGCCCCGTCGGTCTGTTCGATCAGCGCGTCGGAAATGCCTCCCTTGCCCACCTGGAACAGCACGTCCAGTCCGTTGGCCTGCGCCCGCAGCGCGGCCCGTTCTTTGCTTGTCATTGCTATGTCTCCTCAGTTATTGATGATGTCCCGCAGCTTTGCCGCCAGCTGGCGCAGGGAGTTGCCCCGGTGGCTGATGGCGTCCTTTTCCTCCGCGGAAAGCTGGGCGAAGGACTTCTCCCCCACCATAAAGACGGGATCGAACCCAAAACCGTTGTCCCCCACGGGGGCGTAACCGATGGTACCCTCGCATTCGCCGCGCACGGTGAACGAGGTCCCGTCCGGGAAGGCGCAGGCCGCCACGCTGACGAACCGGGCCGTCCGCTTTTCCGGCGGCACGCCCTCCAGCTCTTTGATCAGATGGGCCATTTTTTCGGGATAGGGGGTATCCTCCCCGCAGTAGCGGGCGGAATACACCCCCGGGCGGCCGTCCAGCGCGTCCACGCACAGGCCGGAATCATCCGCCACACAGGGCAGGCCGGAATCCCGGCAGCCGGAGACAGCCTTCAGCAGGGCGTTATCCTCAAAGGTCTCCCCCGTTTCCTCCACCTCGGTGAGGTTTACGCCGATCTCGGAGGCCAACACCACGCGGATGCCCAGGGGCGAGAGGATGCGGTGCAGCTCCTCCCGTTTTTTTATATTATGAGTGGCGATTAAATAATCCACGCAGACCCTTCCTCTCTTTCTTCGGGGCGTTCTCTTCCGCCTTGCGCTTCGCTTCCATCTCCGCGATGATACGCTCGGCCTCGCGCTCCGCTTCCTCATGGGCCAGCCGGTCGGCCTCCTCGGCGGCCTTGCGTTCTGCTTCCTTGCGGGCGGCCTCTTCCGCGGCCAGCCGCTCCGCCTCTATCCGGGCAGCCTCCTCGGCGGCCTTACGCTCGGCTTCCCTGCGGGCGGCTTCCTCGGCGGCCCTGCGCTCCGCTTCCTTGCGGGCGGCCTCCTCCGCGGCCCTGCGCTCCGCTTCCTTGCGGGCGGCCTCCTCGGCGGCCCTGCGCTCCGCTTCCTTGCGGGCGGCCTCCTCGGCGGCCTTGCGTTCGGCTTCGATCCGAGCGGCTTCCTCGGCGGCTTTGCGCTCCGCTTCCTTGCGGGCCGCTTCCTCGGCGGCCTTACGCTCGGCTTCCTTTCTCAGGACTTCAGCGCGCGCCTGTTCCGCACGAAGGCGTACTTCATCCTGTTGCGCCTGTTCATCACGTGCGTCTTCGCGTACTGCCTGCGGTCCTTCTTCATGACCTTCGCGTTTTTCTTTATCCGTTTGCGGTCCCGCTTCGGCAGCGCCGCCGTGTGCCTGTCCCGCGTCATCTCCGCCTTCGCCCGGCGCAGCCGGCTGTTCACCGTTGCCCGCAGCGTCGTCAGCAGCATCGTCAGCAAATGCCTCGCCGAAAACTTCCTCAAGGATACCCTTGAGAGCAGACGCATCGTCTTCTTCACTTTCGGCTGGCGTATAGTTGAGATAATCTTCACTATGAACGAGATCATCGAGAGAGTCCCCTTCCTCTTTATTGATATCCATTCCGTCGGATTCTTCAAACAGGCTCCTGGCAAAGGCGTCCGGATCAAAGGGCTGCAGGTCGTCCAGCCCCTCGCCCACGCCGATGAACTTCACCGGCAGCTTCAGCTCGTTCTTGATGGTCAGCACCACGCCGCCCCGGGCGGTGCCGTCCAGCTTGGTCAGGACGATGCCGGTCAGCTCCGCCACCTGCATGAACTCCTTGGCCTGGTTGACCGCGTTCTGGCCGGTGGTGGCGTCCAGCACCAGCAAAATCTCCCGGTCCGCGTAGGGCAGCTCCTTATCCATCACCCGGTAGATCTTGGCCAGCTCCTCCATCAGGTTCTTTTTGTTATGCAGGCGGCCGGCGGTATCGCAGATGATGATATCCACGTCCCGGGCGATGCCCGCCTGCAGCGTATCGTAAACCACCGCCGCCGGGTCGGCGCCCTCTTTATGTTTGATGATATCAACGCCGGCCCGGTCTGCCCACACGGCCAACTGGTCGATGGCCGCGGCGCGGAAGGTATCCGCCGCGCCCAGCAGCACCTTTTTGCCCTGGGCCTTGTACATGGCGGCCATTTTGCCGATGGTGGTGGTTTTGCCCGCGCCGTTCACGCCGATCATCAGGATCACGGAGGGGATGGTCACCAGGCCCATATCCTCGCCGCCGTACAGCATATCCGCGATGATGCTCTGCAGCTCCTTCTTGACCTCGCCGGTCTTTTTGATCTTTTCGCTTTTGACGCGCTCCTTCAGCTCCTCCACCACCTGCACGGCGGTGTTGACGCCCACGTCGCCCATCACGAGGATCTCCTCCAGCTCGGTATAGAGGTCGTCCTCAAACCCGTCGAAGGAATCCAGCATGTCGTCGATGGCGTTGTTCATCTTGTTGCGGGTCTTTGACAGGCCGAAGTTGATTTTGCTGAAAATGCCCATAAAACGTCTCCTTCCCATTGGTAGCGCGGCACCTCAGTGCCGCTATAGGCAAATGTAACTATTGCTGCTGTGTCGTCTTTTTGAAACAGCCTGATTCAGAAAAGAAAGCAAAAATCGAATGATTTAAAATGTTGTTTATACTGAAAGCGGCACTGAGGTGCCGCGCTACCGCAGGTTGTCATTCATCCAACCGTAATTTTTCCACCATCTCCGCCGTTTTCAGCTCCAGCAGCTTGGAAACGCCTCGCTCCTGCATGGTGACGCCGTACATGATATCCGCCTCTTCCATGGTGCCCCGGCGGTGGGTGATGACGATGAACTGGGTATCACCCGTCAGCATACGCACGTACTGCGCGTAGCGCAGCACGTTCACATCGTCCAGCGCCGCCTCCACTTCGTCAAAGATGCAGAAGGGGGCGGGGCGCACCTTTAAGATGGCAAACAGCAGGGCGATGGCGGTAAGGCCCTTTTCGCCGCCGGACAGCAGCGTCAGGTTTTTCACCTTTTTGCCCGGGGGCTGCGCCTTGATATCGATGGCGCATTCCAATATATCGTTTTCATCCTCCAGCACCAGCTCGGCCTCGCCCCCGCCGAACAGCTGCGTAAAGGTCTCGCGGAAATAGTTGTTGATGGCGTTGAAGCGGTCCCGGAACTGCTCGCTCATCTGCGCGGTCAGCTCCTCGATCATCCGCAGCAGCTCCTTCTTCGCTTTTTCCACGTCGTCCACCTGCCCGGAGAGGAATTCATACCGGGAGGAGACCTCTTTATATTCGTCGATGGCGGCCACGTTCACCGCGCCCAGCCCCTTGATCAGGCCCTTCAGCTCCGTCAGCCGCTTTTGCGCCTTGGGGACGGATTCGATCTCCGGCGCGGCCTCGATCGCCTCCCGCCGGGAGAGGGCGTAGTCCTCGAACAGCTTGCGCTCAATGTCGTTCTGTTCCCTTTCCAGCGCGGCGCGGCGTTCCTCCAGCCGCACCAGCTCGGCGCCCAGCTTTTCCCGTTCCTCGGACCGCTGCTTTTCCTCCGCCCTGGCCCGGGTGGAGGCTTTTTCATACTCGTCGCGCTTTTCGATCAGCGCCTCAATGGCCAGGTCCGTTTTGGCCGCCTGGGAGCGCAGCATGGCCGCGCTGCCCCGGGTCTTTTCGGAATTCTCCCGCAGCCCCTCATTCTGGGCTTTGACGGAGGCCGTTTCCGCCTCCAGCTGCTCCCTGCGCAGCGCCAGCTCCTCTTTGCGCCGTTCCAGTGAAAGAATGATCTCCTTGCGGGATTCCTGCTCCTTCATCACGGCCACGGCCCGCAGGTTGACCTCTGATATCTCCTGATTGATGGCCTCGCGCTCCGCCAGCAGCGTATCCCGGCCGCCGGAAAGCTCCCGCAGCTCCGCTTCCTTGGCCTGCCGCTCGGCCTCTATTTTTTCGCGCTCCTGCCGGGCGACTGTCACGTTTTCTTCCAAATAGGCGATCCTGCCGCCCGCGTTCTCCTTTTCGGCCTGCGTATCCCGCAAAGACCGCTCCGCCTCCGAAAGCTTGGCGGCGGTGGTGGCCAGTACCCCTTCCAGCCGCACCCGCGTTTCGTTCTGTTCGATCTGCTGCGCCTTGGCGGCGTCGTAGGAGGCGCGCTCGTTGGAGTAGCGCTCCAGCGCGGCCTTCAGGTCCTTCTCCCGCAGGGCGATGCCCTCGCGCATCTTTGCGCACTCGTCGGTCAGCCGTTCGATCTCGCTGCGCCGGGAGAGGAAGCCGGAGTTGGTGGCCTTGGAGCCGCCCGTCATGGAGCCGCCCGCGTTGATGACCTGCCCGTCCAGCGTGACGATCTTGAACTGGTAGCGGTGGTTTTTGGCGATGCGGATGGCGCAGTCCAGGTCCTCGCACACGGCGATACGCCCCAGCAGGGATTTGATGATCTCGTCGTACTCCGGGTCGCAGTCCACCAGCCGGTAAGCCAGGTCCACAAAGCCGTATTCGCCGTCCAGACCCGCCTCCCGCAGCACGCGGCCCTCCACGGAGCTGATGGGCAGAAAGGTGGCCCGCCCCGCGTTGGCGTTTTTCAGCATGTTGATGGCGCGCTTGGCGTCCTGCTCCGTCTCGGTGACGATATCCTGAATGGCGTTGCCCAGCGCCGTTTCCACGGCGGTCTGGTAGTCCTCCTCCACCCGGATCAGGTCGATCAGCGTCCCCCGGATGCCCGTCAGCGTCCCCCGGGAGGCCTCCCGCAGCACGGCCTTCACGCTGCCCTGGTAGCCCTCCCGGTTCTTTTCGGTATCCTCCAAAAATTTCAGCCGCTGCTGTTTGGAAAGCAGCTCCAGCTTGGCTTTTTCGTGGGCGGTCTTCAGGTCCTCCGTCTTTTCCACGGCCTTGTTCACCCGCAGCGCGTAACCGGAAACCTTATTGCCCAGTTCCGCGGCCTTTTCGGCGGCCGCGTCCACGGCGGCCTTGTCCGCGTCCCGCTGGGCGGTCAGCTCCCTTATCTTGTCCTCCTTCTGGGCCAGCAGGGCCTCCATCTCGTCCAGTCGGCTGCCGATCTCCTGCGCGGAGGAGGCGGAGGCGGAGATCATGATATCCGCCTGTGAAAGCCGCAGCATGATCTGCGACAGTTCCTCACTGGCGGCTGTATAGTCGTCGGAAAAGGCCTCGTCGCTCTTTTTCAGGCCGGCCAGCTTGTCCGCCAGGGTTTTCAGCGCCTCACTCTCCCGCGCGGCCTGCTGTTCCAGCGCGGCGATCTGCGCCCTGTTGTCTTCTATCTCTTTTTCGATCTCCTGCCCGGCGGTCTCCTGCGCGGAGATATCGCGGGACAGGCGTTCCAGCGTTTCGTTGTTGTGGGCCACGGAGTTATCGTAAACGGCGGCCTGCGCGTCCAGCGCGGCGGCCTGCTCCTCATACTGGGATTTTTCCGCCCGCAGCCGCTCCGATTCCACGTTGACCTCCCGTGTGCCCTCGGCGGCGTTGTCGATCTCCGCGGAGAGCTTTTCCAATATCTGCCCGGTCAGGTCGTACTGGCTCTGGGCCACGGAAAGCTTGTTGCTCTGCTCCCGGATCTGCTCGGCGGACCGCTGCAGGGTGTGCACCCACAGGCCGATCTCCAGCTCCTTGCGCTCGGCGGCGTAGACCAGAAACTGCTGGGCCTTCTGGGACTGCTTTTCCAGCGGCCCCACCCGGGCGGCCAGCTCGGACACGATATCCCGCAGCCGCACCAGGTTCTCCTCCGCCTGTTCCAGCCGCTTGAGGGCGTCCGCCCGGCGGTAGCGGTAGTGGGAGATGCCCGCCGCCTCCTCGAACATATCACGGCGGTTCTCGGACCGGGCGGAGACCATCTCCTCGATCTTGCCCTGGCCCACCATGGAATAGCCGTCCCGGCCCAGACCCGTATCCATGAACAGCTCGTTCACGTCCCGCAGGCGCACCGTTTTGCCGTTGATGAGATAGGCGCTTTCGCCCGATCGGTAGTAGCGCCGGGTGACGGACACCTCAAATTCGGGGTTGTTCAGCGCCCCGTCGGTATTATCCAGCCGCAGGGTGACCTCCGCGAAGCCCTGGGGGCGTCGTTCCCCGGTGCCGGAAAAGATCACGTCCTCCATTTTGGAGCCCCGCAGGGACTTGGTGGACTGCTCCCCCAGCACCCAGCGGACGGCGTCGGAAATATTGCTTTTGCCGGAGCCGTTCGGCCCCACCACCGCCGTCACGCCGCTGCCGAAATTCAGCACCGTTTTATCCGGAAAGGACTTGAAGCCCTGCATTTCCAATGCTTTTAAGTACATAAAAAGTATCGTGCTCCTGTATTTTAGCTATCAGATTATTATAAACTATCGCGTGTGAGATGGCAAGTTATTTCAGAAAAAAGAAACAGGCAAATTGAAGTTTAGCGAGATGTTTTTCGGTAGCGCGGCACCTCAGTGCCGCTGTTGGGTAATGTTACTTTTGAAGCGAATC
>CAMJYF010000061.1 GCA_946409885.1 uncultured Clostridia bacterium
GCGTTATCCACCAGTATCAGCGGTAAGTTGGAACGTGCCATGGCGCAGCCTCCTTGATAGGGATAGTGACAACAGTGGGTAATATCCACAAATTAAACAGAATAACCCGCCGTTGTATATTCACATAATACTAAAAAAGAAGGCGTTTGTCAATATAAAATCGCACAGATTTCATTGTCCGGAACAAAAAACGGCAGCGGAAAAAGGTTGTTTTTTCCATCCTCCGTTGGCCTGTCCGGAAAACTTCTGACGGCTGGCAACTGGATCTGTCGCGCGTCAGCCTGGCAAATCCCTTTTTATTCCTCCGCAAACACATACTCTCCTTGCGTTTCCACGGTGTTCCCGTTGAACCGCAGCCGGAAGGGTTTGCCCGGTTTGCCTTTCACGGCGCAGCGGGTCACCTTCCCGTCCTTCCACGCGGCGGCCACCGTAAAACCGCCCCGGGCCATCAGGCCCTCAAAGGAGCCCTCGTTCCACGCCGCCGGCAGGGCGGGCAGCAGGTCGATGACCCCGTCGTGGCTCTGCAGCAGCATCTCCGCGATGCCGGCGGTGCCGCCGAAGTTGCCGTCGATCTGGAAGGGCGGGTGGTTATCGAACATATTTTTCAGGGTGCTGTTCCGGAACAGGGCGATCAGGTTGTCGTGGGCGGCGTCGCCGTCCCGCAGGCGGGCAAAGAAATTGATGATCCAGGCCCGGCTCCAGCCCGTGTGACCGCCCCCGTTGGCCAGCCGCCGCTCAATGGTCCTGCGGGCCGCGGCAAAGGTCTCCGGCGTGGAGGGGGTGATCTCCGCCCCCGGGTACAGGCCGTACAGCTGGGACATATGACGGTGGCCCGGCTCAAACTCCTCAAAATCCTCCGACCACTCCATGATCTGTCCGTATTTTCCGATCCGCAGGGGTGTGAGCCGCGAAAGGGCGTCTTCCACCTTTTCCAGGATATCATCCTTTTCGCCCAGCGCCTTCGCCGCCTCCAGATGGAAGGAGAACAGCTCCCGCAGGATGGAGGTATCCATGGTGGGGCCGGCGCACATACTGACGCGACTGCCGTCCGTGGGGCTGATGAAACTGTTTTCCGGCGAGCCGGAGGGCGCGGTCACCAGGTACCCCGTGCGGGGGTCGCGGACAAGAAAGGCCAAAAAGAACTCCGAAGCCCCCCGGATAATGGGATAGAATTCCCGCAGGATGGCCGTGTCGCCGCTGTAAAGCCAGCGCTCCTTTACGTGGCGCAGGCACCAGGCCCCCGCCGTGGAAAAGGCGCCGTATACCGGTTTTCTGCCCAGGGAGGTAAAGCCCCAGGGATTGGTGACGACGTGCGCCACCCAGCCGGGGCAACCGTAGGCCACGCGGGCCGTGCGTTCCCCGTTGCGGGCGATCATTTTGATGAGGCCGAAGAAGGGCTCGATCAGCTCCGGCAGATTGCAGACCTCCGCGAACCAGTAGTTCATCTGAATGTTGATATTGATGTGGTAATCGGCGCTCCAGGGGGCCACGTAATCCTTGCACCAAAGCCCCTGCAGGTTGGCGGGCAGCTTGCCCCGGGAGGACCCCACCAGCAGATACCGGCCGAAGTTGAAATACAGCTCGGCCAGCCCCGGGTCGTCCTCCGGCGCGGCCAGCCGCCGGTCGGTGGGCACGTCCGCCTTTTGTCCGGAACCGGCCAGGGCGATGGAGGCGCGGCCCAGCATTTCGCCGAAATACGCCTTCGTCTCCTCCCGCAGCGCGTCAACCCCCGCCGCCTGCGCCCTGTCCAGCGTTTCGCCGCACACCGCCAGCGGGTCACGGTCGTCGCCGTAGCCGGTGGCGGCGGTCCAGTAGACCGTCAGCGCGCCGTCCGCCCAGGCGTGGCGGAAACGCAGGGCGAAGGGCAGGGGCAGCCGCCCGAAGACCAGGATCTCCCCATCGTCCTCTATCACGGAGCAGTTCTCCCGCTCATAGCGCAGAGCCGTATCTTCCGGGCAGCCGGTCACGCGGATCACGCCTGTGTTGTACGCGTATGAGATAAAAAATTCCCGCTTTACGCCCGGAAAGGTAACCGCCGCGCGGCCCTCGTCCAGCAGCAGCTCCCGTACGTACCCCTCCGTGGGGCGTTCCTGCCCCGGAAAGGAGATATACAGGTCGCCGGCGGTCTGAAAGGAACCGTACGCGCCTTGCGGCTCATTGTGGGCCACGCCCCGGCACACAAGGTACCGGTCGCACAGTTCCTGCGCGCCGGTGTAGTCGCCAGCGAACAGCAGACGGCGCATCTCCTCCAGATGCTCTTTTGTCTTCGGGCTGTCAAAGCCGTCAAAGGGCCAGCCGGACCAGAGCGTTTTCTCGTTCAGCTGCACGTGCTCCTCCTCCGGGCCGCCGTAGACCATCATGCCCAGCCGCCCGTTGCCCAAAGGCAGCGCCTCGTTCCAGTCCGCCGCAGGGGCGTCGTACCAAAGTCTGTTCTCTGTCATATTTTTTGCTCCTTTCGCTCTGTCGTATGTTCTGCCCGCGTCACTGCGGCGGTCCCGTCCGCCACCCGGAAGCCGATGCGCCAGCCGCCGTACTCAAAGCGGTATTCCCGGTCCGGGTCGTCCTGATAACGGGGGCGGGGATCCTGCGCCAGCAGCTCCGTCACCGCGGGCAGCGCCTTCCCCAGCGCCTGCCGCAGCGGCTCCGGCACTTCCACGGCCAGCCGCTGCCCCTTTACGCCGTCCGCAAAGCCGCCGACGGCCTCCGGCACGGCGTCCGCAAAGGGCAGGTAGGGTTTGATATCATAAATGGGGGTGCCGTTCAGGATATCCGCCCCGGCCACGTACAGCACCGGCCCTTCCGGTTCTTCCGTCGCCACCCGCAGCAGGCGGACGCAGGAAAGCCCCAGGGAGTTGGGGCGGAAGGGCGAACGGGTGGCAAACACCCCCACCCGGCGGTTGCCGCCCAGGCGCGGCGGGCGCACCGTGGGAGACCAGCCCTCACTTTTCGCCTCCGTAAATTCCCAGATCAGCCACAGGTGGGAGTACTCCTCCAGCCCCCGCACCGCCTCCGGGACGCGGTATTCCTTTTCAAAGACGATTTTGCCCTCCGTGGGCGCCAGCCCGCTCTGCCGCGGGATACCGAATTTGGAGGTAAAAGGCGTGTGGATCGTGGCAATGGGAACAATCTCTTTCTTCTTCATCGTCATACCGCCGTATCGGGGAAAACGTACCTTCCGCCGGAATCCGGTCAGACCTCCACGATCCAGCCCGCGGGCGCTTCGATGGCGCCCAGCTGGATGCCGCGCAGGGTATCGTACAGTTTTTGAATGGTCTTGCCCATGGGGTTGGCTTCGTCGGTAAAGGTAAAGGTCCTTTCGCCGTCGGTGATGCTGCCCACGGGGGAGATGACCGCCGCGGTGCCGCACAGGCCGCACTCCGCAAAGTCGCCCAGCTCGTCCAGCGCGATCCGGCGTTCCTCCGTCTCCAGCCCCAGGTATTCCTTCGCCACATACATCAGAGAGCGGCGGGTGATGGAGGGCAGAATGGAATCGGATCGCGGCGTGACCACCTTGCCGTCTTTGGTGACGAACAGCACGTTCGCGCCGCCGGTCTCCTCGATATAGGTGCGGCTGCCCGGATCCAGATAGACGTTCTCGTCGTAGCCGCATTCGTGGGCATCCATGGTGACGTACAGGCTCATGGCGTAGTTGAGCCCGGCCTTGATGTTGCCCGTACCCCTTGGCGCGGCCCGGTCCAGGCCGGAGACACGCAGCTTCAACGGACGCACGCCGCCCTTGAAATAGGGCCCCACGGGGGAAGTGAAGACGCGGAACTGGAATTCCGAAGCGGGCATTACCGCCAGAATGGGCGAGGTGCCGATCATGAACGGGCGCACATAGAGGGACGCGCCCGTCTCATAGGGCGGGATGTAATCCCGGTTGGCGGCCACGGTCATTTTCACAGCCTCCACAAAACGGTCCTCCGGGAACACCGGCATCATCAGCCGGCGGCAGGAATCCGCCATGCGGGCTGCGTTTAAATCGGGGCGGAAGCAGACCTTGCGGCCATCCGCCGTGGTGTACGCCTTCAACCCCTCAAAGCAGGTCTGGGCGTACTGGAACACGCAGGCGCTCTCGTTGACGACAAGGTTTTCCTCTTCGGTCAACGCGCCTTCGCTCCAGGCGCCGTTTTTGTACTCCGCCACAAAACGGGCGGGTGTTTTGACGTAGTTGAAGCCTAATTTGTTGAAATCCAACGGTTGCATTTATTTTATCCTCCCTAAAACAGGTTTCAGCCGTAAAGACAGCGCCATGGCCGCCGCCACACTGAGGGCGTCCTTCAGCAGGAACGGCACAGAAACCGCCATGGCCGCCGAGGCAAATCCCGTCCCCGTGAGACGGGCAAACCACAGCACGCCCGCCAGATGGCACAGCGCCAGCCCCGCCAGACCGCACAAAACGGCAAACGCCCGGTTCCGCAGCGCCCCGCCCAGTGAGCACAGCGGCGCCAGCAGCAGAAAACCGAAAAGAAAGCCGCCTGTTTTGCCCGCCAACACCGCGGGACCGGCGCTGAACCCCGCGAACACCGGCACGCCCGCCGCGCCCAGCAGCAGGTATACCGCTACGGCGGGGACGGAACGCCTGACGCCGAGACAGTAACCCGTCAGCGCCACGGCAAAGGTCTGCAGCGTGACGGGCACGCCGCCGGGCAGCGGAACGGTAATCAGGGTGGAAACGGCGATCAGGGCGGCAAAGACGGCGGGAAGCACGACGGGCAGCGCGGTTTGACGGAGTTTTGCGGTCATGGAAACAAAAGAAACCTTTCTTTCTGGCAAATTGGTATGTTGCGTATTTCCGCAACCATAAAATGTGCGGTCCCCTGACCGGGGACCGCGCGATTGCGTTGGAATGAGAGCTTAGCCCGCTCCGTTGGTGCTGAGGAACTCGGAGCCTTCTTCGATGGCGCTCTGGATCTCGCCGCCGATGGAGCTGACTTCCGAAGCCAGATTGTCGTCGATATCGCCGCCGAACAGGCCGAAGATGAACTTGAGGACCTTTTCGATGATCTTGAAGATGACGGACATTTTCAGCTGCTTGAAGTTGATGGGCACCACCAGGCCGTTATCGCTGAGGATGTTGCGGGTAGTGGGCTCGTTGGGATTCTCGGTAACCTCGATCTCGATGACGGTGGAGTTGGGCTCTGCCTGTTCTTCGTCATCCGCCACGACGGCGACGCTGAATACCGAGAAAGCCATCAGAACGGCAAGGAATACAGCAAGGATTTTTTTCATATAGAATTGCCTCCGAAAAATAGTATTCTTTTACAATTGCATTATACAGGATTCCCTTTTGAAAATCAATCCCCAATTTTGAAAAAACAAGAAAAATCCGATTTTTGGAGGTTTTGAACAGTTGCGGCACGCGCAATTTGTATATGTTTGCGGGCGTTGCGGGCGGCGCGCCGCGCGGGGGCCAAAAGAAAACCAAAAACCTTTCCGCATTTTCTTGACATCGTTTTACGGTAATCATATAATAAGAAAAAATAACCGCTGCGGGGTGGAACCGATGGGATATGATTTCACAAAAACAGCCGTGACCGGCAGCACGCCGGCGGAAAAAAGGGCCGCCGCCATCCTGGCCGACGAGCTGGCCGCCAGAACCGGCGTCCGCCCGCCGGAAACGGGCGATGGGGCCAGAGTGATCTTCCGGGAGACGGAAGCGATCGAAAACAAAGACGCGTTCCGCGTAACGCTGCGCGGGCGGGAGCTGACCGTTGCCGCCAACGGCATCCGCGGGATGATCTACGGCGTCGGCCTGTTCCTGCGCAAGACCGTTTACCGGGACGGGACGGTCACCCTGCTGTACGATATCAGCGGGGACTACGCGCCGGACAAGCCCATCCGGGGCCACCAGACCGGCTACCGCCCCCTGACCAACACCTATGACGCGTGGACGCTGGAACAGTTCGACCGCTACTATCTGGACCTGATGTACTTCGGGGCCAACACGGTGGAGCACATTCCCGGGGAATGGGGACGCACCCAACGCAACGAGCTGATGCGTTACGACGCGCCGGAGCTGCTGAAGGAGACCGCCGCCCGCATGGACGCGCTGGACCTGAACGTCTCCTTGTGGTACCCCAACAGCGAAAAGGACGGGGAGGAGGCCGTGCGCAACCGGGAGGAGATCTTCCGGGAGACGTCCCGGGTGGACTATCTCTTTCCGCCGGGAAGCGACCCGGGCGACCTGGCCCCGGAGGAGCTGTTTGACCGGATGGCGCAGTTTGAGCCTGTGCTGAAGCAGTACCACCCCGGCGCCGGCATCTGGCCCTCCGCCCAGCAGCCCCACCATTTTCCGGATTGGGGCGAGCGGTTCCTCCGCCAGCTGGAGCGGCGGCCCGCTTATATCGACGGCGTCATCACCGGGCCCAACCACGCCTACCGGGTGGAGCCCCTGCGCCGCAAGGTGCCCATGGAATACCCCATCCGCTTTTATCCCGATATCACCCACAACCTGCGCTGCGAGTACCCGGTCCACTTTGAGCGGGACGACTGGCACTACGCGCTGGCCGCGGTCAACAGCCGGGAGAGCGCCAACCCCCGCCCCTGCGAGTACGCGGCGCTGCACCGGCTGACAAGGCCCTACGTGGTGGGCTCCGTCAGCTATTCGGAGGGCGTGAACGACGATATCAACAAGGCCGTGTGGAGCGCCCTGGATTATGCCCCGGATACGCCCCTGCGGGAGATTTTAGCCGACTATTCCCGCCTGTACTTCCCGGGCGCGGACTGGGAAAAGGCCGCCGACGGCATTTTCGGGCTGGAGCGCAACTGGGAGGGGAACCCGGCGGAAAACCCGCAGATAGACCACACCCTGCGCCTGTGGCGGGAGCTGGGAGAGGAGATGCCCTCTCTACGGGACAACTGGCGGTACAACCAGTGCCTGTTCCGGGCGGTGACGGACGCCTTCGTCCGCCAGAAGATGTTATACGAAAACGGGTTGCTGGCCCGGGCCGGGCGGTTGCTGCGCTCCGGCGCCGTCGACGCCGCGCGGGCGGCGCTGTCAGAACCGCTGCCGGACGCCGTTCAGGCGCTGCGCGACGAGCTGGATACCCTTGCGGCGCGCCTGTTTGAACAGATCGGCATACAGCTTTCCGTGGAAAAATACCACGCCTACGGCTGGGAGCGGGGCGCGGTGCTGGATACCGTGGACCTGCCCGTAACCGACCTGCCCTGGCTGCTGCGCCAGTTGGACAGGGCCAAGGAGCTGCCGGAGGAAGCCGCCAAAGCGTTCCTGCGGCGCTGCGTGGACCGCAACCGGGTGGACGCGGACGAGGTCTACTATTCCGTGGCGCTGCACGGCCTGCTGCAGACCGGCGTGACGCAGGAACCGGAGTTTTATATGGATTTTCAGGGCGACCGGCCCAACGTGAACGACGGGTCGCTGCCCGTGTGCCTGTTCAAGCTGTTCGACCACTACTCCTTCCAGGCCAAGACCGGCGGGCTGACCGCCGACGGCGACTACGTTCTCACCGTCACCTATAAAGACAAGCCCAACGCCGCCGCTGAAGAACACTGCGTTTCCGTCAACGGGCACGTACTGTGGAAGGGCGCGCAGTTCGGCGGCGAAAAGGACGAACTGTTTACGGAAGAGATGCTGCCGGAGGGCTTTGTGGCCGTGCGCTATCCCCTGCCGCGGGAATACATCGAAAACGGCTGCGCGGAGGTGCTGATCCAGGAACCGACCACCGGCTTTGAGATCGCCGAATTCCGCATCACAAAAGCGTAGCACGCTGCCTCAGCAGCGTCCCATCCGCATAACAAAAATGTAGTACGCTGGGGCTCGCCTGCCGGTTCGGTCGATGCTTCTGCTTTACGACAGAGTTCTCCACGAGCAAACCGCCCCCTCAGCAGCATAATCCATGAACATGAAGACGGAGCTGAGGCTCCGTGCTACATCAGGTGACAGATATGGAAAACGAAAACTTGCTTTTTATCATACCCACCGCCGAATATCTG
>CAMJYF010000062.1 GCA_946409885.1 uncultured Clostridia bacterium
CGCGGAGGTGCTGATCGAAGAACCGACGACAGGCTTTGAGATCGCCGAATTCCGCATCACCAAAGCGTAGCACGCTGCCTCAGCAGCGTCATATACGGGCGTAGGGAGACGGAGCTGAGGCTCCGTGCTACCGCAGGTGCCAGATATGGAAAACGAAAACTTGCTGTTTATCATACCTTCTGCCGACTATCTGGAAGAAATCCGCTCTTACCGGCAGGAATTTCTGGACGAGGGCGGTTCCATGGACGGCGCGGGGCCGCTGCGCCGCTTTGACGATCCCGCGGAGTGGCTGCAATGGACGGAACGCTGCCAAAACCCCGAAACCGTCCCGGAGGATATCGTACAGGCAACGCAGTTTATCTGTGTGCGGGAAAGCGACAACAGAGTGGTGGGTATGCTGCAGGTGCGTCACACCTTCAACGATTATCTTGAAAAATACGCCGGGCATATCGGCTACTCCGTGCGCCCCTCCGAACGTAAAAAGGGATACGCGAAATGGATGCTGCGGCAGGGACTGGGTTTCTGCCGCACGATCGGGTTGCCGCGCGTCCTGATCACCTGCAAGGCCGGAAATGAAGCCAGCCGACGGACGATTCTCGCCAACGGCGGCATATATGAAAACACGGTGGTAGAACCGGAGGAAGAAATCAGGCTGGAACGGTATTGGGTCGATCTCTCCCTTCCGTGGGACCAGCAATAAAAGAGAAGGGACCGGTTACTATGAGCAAAAGACGATTCCTTGCCGCGGCGCTCACCGCGGCGGCGGGCACGTTCACAACGCTTGCCGCAAAAGACAGATTCAGCAGGTACCTTTCCGCGCCGGACAACAAGCGGCAGCTGATGGACCGGGGCGACGCCGCGGTGCAGAAGCTGGTGGGCAAGCTGGCCGATTCCGTACCGGATAAGGGCCTCCCCTTCCTGAACCGCTACGACAACGCGGGATTTATGGAGGGCAGCGGCTGGTTTCTGGACAAACCCGCCGCCAACGCCTGCTGGTCCGTGGGCTACGCCAAGGCCAGCGTGGTGCCCAAGGAGTATAAGGGCGACCTGTACCTGGGCGGCTACCTGGCTTTTCCGCCCAACAGGGTAAACGGCATTATCGACGAGCAGATGGTGCGGGCCGCGGCAGTGGACGACGGCTCCGGCCGGGGCATCCACGTCTTTGCCGTGATCGACTGCATCGGCATCTGCGGCACGGATATCCGCGCCATCCGGAAAGCCCTTTCCGACCTGATCGCCGAAAAGAACATCCTCTCCGTCAACGTCAGCGCCACCCACTGCCATTCCGGTATCGACACCATGGGCATCTGGGGGGATCTGATCCAGGCGGTCAAAACCAACAAAAAGGCGGTGGCCAAGGGGCACCCGGAGGAGGCCGTCTCCGGCCGCAACCCGGATTTCATGGCTTTTCTGATCCAGACGGCGGCGGATACCATCCGCGCCGCGGTGGCGGGGATGAAGCCCGGAAGGCTCTCCTACGCCCGCAGGGATATCTCCGATTACGTCCACGATAAACGGCCGCCCTATGTGACGGACCACACGCTGACGGCGCTGCGCTTCACGCCCGACGACGGCGGCAGACCGCTGACCGCCGTGTTCATGGCGGCGCACCCCACCTGCTACGGCCCCCGCCAGCGGGAGGCGGTGTGCGACTTCCCGAAGTTCATGTGCACCAAGCTGGAGACGACCGGCACCGACGCCATGTTCATCCAGGGCGCCCAGTGCGCCGTGGCCGCCGACCGGGGCAAACACATCCCGGAAGGGCTGACCAACCCGGAGGGCATCAAAGCCTTCGGCGAGGCGCTGGCGGACTTCGTTCACGGCATCGGCCCGGAGGAATACAAAGAGATCGCGCCGTACCTGAACGTGATCGTAAGCGAGCTGTTTTTGCCCGCCGAAAACAAGATACTGGAGCTGGCCGCGAAGCTGAAGCTGGTCAACAACGCCGTGGTGCGGGTGACCATGAAGAACGACCGCTTTGTGGACGCCAAGGTTCGGGATCTGTAGTCGCCCACCGAGATCGGCTTTGCGGAGCTGGGCGACGACCTGCGGCTGGCCATGGTGCCCGGCGAGCTGATGCCGGAGATCGCCGTGGGCGGCGCCTATGAGGAATGGGAGAGCTACAACGGCAAGCCCTGGCCCTTCCCGCCACTGAAGGAGATCCTTGGCGGCGACCTGGCGGTGATCGGCCTGTGCAACGACTTTATCGGCTATATCATCCCGGATAACGACTTCGGCAGCATGTTCGCCCCGCTGCACTACGAGGAATCGGTCTCCGCCGGCGGCAGAACCGCCTCCAACATCGTCAACGGGTTTATCCGGCTGAAGAAAAAGGCCGAGGAATTGCGGCGGAACGGACCGGTCAATATGACGAGAGACGAATCAATGTGAAAAGTTGAAAGTTAAAAGTTGAATTTCGGAACGCTTCGCGTTGGATCATATCATGTAGCACGGAGCCTCAGCTCCGTCAATCCGGATCACCTCTCGCAACACGGAGCCTCAGCTCCGTCAATCCGGATTACCTTTTGCAACACGGAGCCTCAGCGCCATTATATGATTCAAGCCCGCAAGGACTTCCGTATTTTAACTTTTCACTTTTTACTTTTTAAGACGCTGCTGAGGCAGCGTGCTACAGAAAGAATGACGCTGCTGAGGCAGCGCGCTACGGAGGAATACAATGGCACAAACCCAACCGGTCACCGCCGTTATCGTCGGCGGCGGTCACCGGGCAATTATCTACGGCGATTATTCGCTGAAGCATCCCGACGAGCTGAAAATCGTGGGCATTGCCGACCCCATGGCCGAGCGCAGGCAAATGGCCATGGCCCGCTACGGCTTTCCGCCGGAGAACTGCTTTGCTTCGGCGCAGGAGCTGGCGGCGCGGCCGAAATTCGCGGACGCGGTCATCAACGGCACCATGGACCACCAGCACTACGAAACCTCCCTTCCGCTGCTGCGGCGGGGCTATGATATGCTGCTGGAAAAGCCCTTTGCCGTCAGCGAGGCGGAAATGAAAGCGCTGATCCGCGCGGTGAAGGAGAACGGCTGCAGGGTGATGGTGTGTCACGTGCTGCGCTATACCCCCTTTTACCGGGAGATCAAGCGGCGCATCCTCTCCGGCGAGCTGGGCGAGATCATCAACATACAGATGGCGGAGCATGTCAGCTATCACCACCTTTCCACCTCTTACGTGCGGGGCAAGTGGGCCAACTCCGACCGCTGCAAAACCAGCATGCTGCTGGCCAAAAGCTGCCACGACATTGATATCATGATGTGGCTGATGGGCGACGTGAAGCCCCGCACCGTTTCCAGCGTTGGCGGCATTTTCCAGTTCCGGCCGGAAAACGCCCCTAAAGGAGCCGGCACCCGCTGCCTTGTGGATTGCCCTCTTGTTGACACCTGCCGCTATTCCGCCAAAAAGCTGTACTTTGAGCACCCCAACCGCTGGGAATGCTATGTGTGGAGCGAGCTGGAGCATCTGGAGAACGCCACCGACGAGGACCGCTGGAATTCCCTGCTGCGCAGCCCCTACGGCCGGTGCATTTACCAATGCGACAACAACGTGGTGGATCACCAGTCCGTGCTGGTCAACTTTGAAAACGGCGCCACGGGCACCCACAACATGATCGGCGGCAGCGCCCGCAGCGCCCGCCCCATCCATGTGATCGGCACAAAGGGCGAGCTGGAGGGCGTGTTTGAGGACGAGGTCATCACCGTGCGAAAAATCGCCGCCGAAGAGGAAAGCGGCTTTGTCACCGAGACCGTGGATCTTTCCGCCGCGGGAGCGGAGGGCCACGGCGGCGGCGATGACGCGCTGACCGCGGATTTTGTGCGCTACGTCTCCACCGGGGAACAGTCCATCTCCTGCACCGCCATTGAAAACTCCATCGCCGGGCACCTGACCGTCTTCCACGCGGATCAATCCCGCGAAAACGGCGGCATACCGGTGGCGTGCGACTTTTCGGCATATTGACAAATTGCAGTTTACGAGATGACGTGGACCCTGTAGGGGCGGGCACTGACCGCCCGTATTTCCCATAAAAATCCATAAAATGTCATAATAATCAGGCAAGATCAACCATAATGATCGGAATTATGATGGATTTCAATGTGGTATTGTGGGAAAAACGGTTGCGGGCGGTCAGTGCCCGCCCCTACAAAGCGCTCGCCCAATCCCTGTTTTCCAGTCACACATTCCTCACCCTCCCATATGATGTAGTGAAGTTTTCACTTTCATCATCTTTCGGGAGGTTTTTTTATGGCTGATTTGCTCAACAACAATCCGACGGAAAACGCGCAGAACCGGCGCATCCGCGAGGCCATCTGCGTGGACACGGCCCGGGTGTATGATTCCTGCGCCGACAAGGACTGTCTGGCGGACCTGCGGGTCTACCTGACGGAGGGAGCCCAGGCGATCATCGACAACGCCACCGCCATCCGCTGCCGGGGGTGCGAGGTCATCAACGTGTATACGGACGTGGAGCCCGTCCCCTTCAACCGGGGCTACTACTCGGTGGACATCACCTTTTTCTTCGCGGTGAACGTGGATGCCTTCTCCGCCCCCACCGCCCAGCCCACCGCCGTGACCGGGCTTTGCGTGTTTGCCAAAAAGGCGATTCTGTACGGCAGCGAGGGCAGCGTAAAGGTCTTTTCCTCGGAATACGCCGACGGGGCGGAGGAGCAGCTGCCGCCGGTCTCCACCAACCCGGTGGCCAAGGTGCAGGTGGCCCAGCCCCTTTGTCTGGACGCCAGGCTCTGCCGCAGCTGCGACTGCTGCAACAACATCAACGACGCCCGCAACGGCATTCCGCAGTCCATCTGCCGGTACTTTGGCGGCACCTTCCAGAACGGTGAAACGGAACGGGCGCTGCGGGCCACCATCGGCCTGTTTTCCATCGTGCAGCTGGAACGCAGCGTGCAGATGCTGATCCCGGCCTACGACTTCTGCATGCCCGGCAAGGAGTGCAGCAACGACACGGAAACGCCCTGTGATTCCTTCCGCAAGATCCGCTTCCCGGTGAACGAGTTCTTCCCGCCCGCCGAAAGCGACGCGCAGGAAAACCAGTCAGACGGCTTCGATCCCCCCTGCTGCTGCGGACGGTAATTAAGGAATAAGAAACAGGCGGGAAGAAACAGAGACAGATCTGCGTCGCGCAAAACGCAGGTCTGTCTCTGACGCATTTTGTATGGGAGCGGAGGATCGCCAACAACAGAATAGATATTACGGCCGCAACAGCCATTGATAGTCCTGACGGCAATCCAGGATATAATCCACATAGACAGCGTCGTCCCTGATCTGGTATAAAACAAGATACCACTTTTCAACATACATTTTATGATACTTGTTTTTGGGAAGTTCATCCTCTTCCAGAAAGGGAAAGCGATGCGGCATTTCCTCCAGCGACCGAAGCGCCGCCATGATCCGGTCTTTTGTCTTCCGCGCCGCCGGTTTGCTGACATCAGCCAGAAAAGCGATATGGTTCGTCATATCCCTGACGGCCGCATCGGAAACGATCAGCTGATATTTCATCAATCTTCTCCGATCGCGGCTTCCATTGCCGCATTGAATGCGTCCAGCGTATAGCCTGTTCTTCCCGCCAGACGGTCTTCCTCAACGGAAATCAGCTTTTCCCGAAGCGCCAGCATTTTTTCCCGGCGTTCAAAGCTCTCGATATCCATCACCACAAGGTCGCCTTCGCCGTTTTTGGTCAGATAGACCGGCTGTGACGTCTCTCTGCACAGCTTCGCGATCTCGTTATACCCCTGCCGGATGGCGGCAGACGGACGAATCGTCATAGCCCCTCCCCCTCATAGTCAGATTCCATCTTTATTATACCCAAAAAGAGCTATCCTTGTCAAGACAAAACCAGCTCTTTCCCGTGTCATTCGCACAATCTCTTTTCGTGTACCTATTTCACGATCTCCTCATACGCCCTTTGGGAGATCTCCCGCATCTCGGCGAACTTGCGTTCCATATCCGCCACCAGGGCAAACTGGGTATGGCAGCGGTCCAGGTTGTGGTCGGGGTAGGCCACGCGGAAGTACACGTCCCCGTCGATGTAGTCCGTCAAAAAGCGCATGCCGCATTCCAGCGTCATCAGCTTGGCGGAAAGGGGCATAGTCTCCACCTCGGCAGGGGAAAGGGAATCCCCGGCGGTGGTCAGAAAGCCCCGCACATACTGCTCGTACAGGTTCAGGTCCAGCGACACCTTGGACAGGTCCCGCTCGTCCTCGGCGGCGGTGTTGGCGCCGAAGCGGATGGCGTCGCCGAAATCGTAGAGGGACAGGCCGGGCATGACCGTGTCCAGATCCACGATGCAAACAGGCTCGCCCGTGGCGCGGTCGAACAGAACGTTGTTCAGCTTGGTATCGTTGTGGGTCACCCGCAGGGGCAGCTCCCCCGTCAGGGTCTTGCCCAGCAGAAGGTAGGTCTCGTCCCGGCGCTCATGGGCGAAGGTGATCTCCCGCTCCACGTTTGCCGCCCGGCCGGAGCGGTTGTTCTTCACCGCGTTCATCAGGTTGGCGTAGCGCTTGGCGGTGTTGTGAAAATCGGGGATGGTCTCATACAGCTTTTCGCTGGGGAAATCCGCCAGCTGCTGCTGGAAGCGGCCGAAGGCCTTGCCTGCCTTAAAGAACACCTCCGGGGAATCGATGCTGTTGTAGGAAAAGCTGTCCCCCACAAAGTTGTACAGCCGCCACGCCTTGCCTTTTTCGTCCAGCACGTACTTTTTGCCGTTGTCCGCGGGCTTGCAGTACAGGGTCTCCCGCTCCGGGTCGCCGCCCTCAGCGATGATCTTGTCCCGCAGAAAGGCCGTCACCCGGTCCACGTTGGCCATCAGCTCATCGGGATTCTTGAACACGTCCGTGTTGATCTGCTGCAGCAGGTGGTAGATGGAGCGCTCCCCCACCCGGTATTCCACCTTAAAGGTGTTGTTGATGTGCCCCTCGTCGATGGGGGTGAACCCCGCGAAACGGCCCGCGGTGGAAAAATGGCTGAGGATCTCAGCGATCTGGTCATAGGTAAACATAGTAAAAACGGTCTCCTTTTTTGCGTTTTTCTCAGATTCTGGTCATCACGGCAACGTCCTTGTCCACTGCCGCGGCAAACACGCCGGCGTCTTCCGGACTGCCAACGATATCCCCGTAGTGGGTGGGGATGGCGACGGCGGGGCGGAGCCTGTTCACAAATCTGGCGGCGTGCTTCGCGTCGAAGGTATAGGTGCCGCCCACGGGCACCAGCGCGATATCGCACTTCACGGCAAGGTTGTCCTTGTTCTCGTCCGTATCCCCCGCCACATACAGGCGCTGGCTTTCCAGTGTGACCACATAGCCCAGCCATTCGTTCTTTTTTGGATGAAAGGGCTTTAAGACGTTGTAGGCGGCCACGGCCTCCACCGGCACGCCGCGCACCTCCGTTTTGTCGCCGGGGGACAGGTACACGCAATCCGTCAGGCCGGTTTTCTCCGCCGAGGCGCGGCAGCTGGCGGGCAGCACGAATACGGTATCCGCCTTTTTCACCCGGGCGATATCCTCCGGGGAAAGATGGTCGTAGTGGTCGTGAGTGATAAAAACGATATCCGCGTCGTGGGGCTCGTCCGTCAGATGGAACGGATCGAAATAAAGCGTGATCGCCCCGCCCACGCGGATGCTGCTGTGGGCGTTGATGGTGATGTTGTCGGTCAGCATGCGGTCTCCTCCCTGCGCCGCCGGCTGTTCCGCCGCGGCTTTTTCTGTCGCCTACAGCATACCACACCCGGGCACGGAAATGCAATGATAAAGAAAAAAATAGTTGTATTTTTTTAATTGTCAATTAATTTACAGGGATTATACTATTTGACGCATATTAATATAAAGAAAAGAGGAATCCCCATGCATAAAACAACCGCCGTGATCGCCGCCCTGTGCGCCGTCACGCTGTTCGCCGGCTGCGCCA
>CAMJYF010000063.1 GCA_946409885.1 uncultured Clostridia bacterium
CGGCAATAAGAAGGTATCATTTATTATTCAAATTATTTAATTGCCGAAGTAATAATGTTACGGATCGTAGATCGCGCCGCATCGTTCCGCCAGCGCGGTCATAAACTCCCTTTCCGGCGGCACGGTCCCGGCGGCGGGGTAAGGTCTGCCCAGCGCCGCGTACTTGCCCTCGCCGGTGGCGTGGTAGGGCATCAGCTGCAAAGGGAACGCCCCCGCGAGGGCCTTTACCGCGGCCAGCTCCCCGTCGTTGCAGCCCGGGATATAGGGCATACGGAAGGTCACGTTGACGCCCGCGCATTTCACCCGTTCGGCGTTTTCCAGAATGCGATCGTTGGCAACCCCGGTGTTGCGTTCGTGCAGGACGGGGTCGATCCCCTTCAGGTCAAAATAGAGATGATCCACCAGCGGCAGCAGCGCCTCCAGCGTCTGCCACGGGGCATAGCCGCAGGTCTCCATGGCGGTGTTCACACCGTTGTCACGGCACAGGCGCAGCAGCGCCCCGGCAAATGCCGGCTGGGCCAGCGGCTCGCCGCCGGTCAGCGTCACGCCGCCGCCGGAGGTCTCATAAAAGGGCCTGTCCCGCAGCGCCTTCGCCATGGCATCCTCCGGGGTGATCTCATAGCCGCTGATCTCCCGCGCCCCGTGGGAACAGACCGCGACGCACCGGCCGCAGGCGGTGCATTCCGGCGTGTGGGTATTGCCGCACACCGCCGCGCAGGCCCCGCAGGAGACGCACTTATGGGCGTAGAACAGCAGCTCCGGCGCCGCCCGCTGGGATTCCGGATTGTGGCACCAGCGGCAGCGCAGCGGGCAGCCCTTCATAAAGACCGCGGTACGGATGCCGGGGCCGTCGTAGATGGAAAACCGCTGGATATCGAAAACGCGGCCTGTCATCGCCCGTGCCGCTTACGCGATGGCGTCGGCGGGGGCGTCCTCCGGCAGAAAGCCGCTGAACCCCAGCAGAGGCATCTTTTGCAGCGCTTCCATATCGGCGGCGTCGATCTCAAAATCGAACACCTCCGCGTTGGCGGCGATGCGCTCCGGTTTGGTGGATTTGGGCAGGGGCAGCACGTCGTTCTGCAGGGCGAACCGCACGCACAGCTGGGCCACGGATTTGCCGTATTTTGCCGCCATGGCATTCAGGGCGGGATCCGCCAGCACCGCGCCGCTGCCCAGGGGCGACCAGGCCTCCGCCAGCATGCCGTGCTCCTGGGACCAGCGGATGTTTTCCATCTGGGTGTAGCCGGGGTGGAACTCCAGCTGGTTGACCATGGGCGGGATCTCGCACATATCCATCAGCGCTTCCAGATGGTTCGGGAAATAGTTGCTCACGCCGATGGCCCGCAGCTTGCCGTCTTTATACATCCGCTCAAAACCGCGCCAGGTATCGGCGTTGATCTCCTTCCATTCGGGGCTCAGCCTGGCCACGCAGGGCCAGTGGACCAGGTACAGGTCCACGTAATCCAGCCCCAGCAGCCGTAAGCTGGTCTCCACCGCCGCCACGGTCTTTTCGTAGCCGCGCTCCGTCACCCAGTGCTTGGTGGTGACGAAGATCTCCTCCCTGGCCACGCCGGAACGCCGCAGGCCCTCGCCCACGCTCTTTTCGTTGCCGTAGGCAAAGGCGGTATCGATATGGCGGTAGCCCAGCCGCAGCGCCTGGCTGACGCATTCCGCCGTGGTTTCGCCGTCGGGCGTCTGCCACGTGCCGTAGCCGATACAGGGGATCTTTACGCCGTTGGAAAGGGTGAAGCAATCCGTTTTGGATGTGAACATAACAAAACCTCTTTTTCTTTTCTTATTTTTTTCTGCTGTCCTCCGCCTCCATAAACTGCGGGAAGGCAGGGTCTGAGAATACGTCATGGAACGCCGGATCGGTAAAGACCCGTCTCACCAGCGTCTGGATGGTATTGTTGAAGGCAGTGTCGTTGTGGACCTGCCCTTTGAAGAACCAGGTTGCGTCCTTCAGAAAGCCGGTGGAGGCGTCGATGGCCCCGTCCTGTGAAACACGGCTGCCCGGCGTAAGGACGGCGGGATCCAGCGTTTGGCCCCGGGGGGCCGTCATGGCCCCCAGCGACGTGGAGTAGGCCGCCAGCACCGTATCCGTGGAGACGGTATCGTTGGCGGAAAGCGCCATGATCCGCAGCCCGTAGCCGGAGGTGGCGTAAAACGCCGCGCCGGCCCGCTGCCGCTCGGCGATCAGCTCCCGCACGCGGAACTGGGCCGCCAGAAAGCGCTCCAGCTTTTCCCGGAAGGCGGCGCGCGCCTCCCCGGAAAGGTAACGGTCCCGCAGCGCCGGATAATCCTCCTTGGGCACCGTGGCCCACATGGCCAGGCTGTTGTTCAGCACCGTATCAAAGGCCGCGTCCAGCGACTTGTACAGCACGCCGAAGCGCACCTCCCAGGGCACCGGGGCAAGCAGCCTTCGCATGGCTTCGGACACCCTGCCGGAGGTGGCGAATTCCAGCACGGAATAGCCGTTGTATTTATCCACGTTGCGCCGGAACAGGTCGCTCATCAGCACGCTGCCGTCCAGCGCCGCCTCAATGAACATCACCTGCGCCGCGTCGTTCTTTTCGCCGTAGGCGTCCAGATAGGCGGTGAACACCGCGCCGCCCATGCTGACGGGCAGCAGGCGCACCTGCTCCGCCCCGCTGCGCGCCTTCACCGTCTGGATGAACCGGTCCAGCTGAGCCGCGCTTTCGTACAGATCGGTAAAAAAGTTGTAGGCGAACAGATAGATATTCTCCTCGCCGATCGTCCCGGCCAGCTCCCGCACCGGGGCCAGGCGGTAGGTGAAGCGCTTTTCGCCCTCGGTGAACCGGCTGAGCGGGTATTCCCTCGCCACGGGACGGATCTCGTGGCGCATGCCCCCGTCCGGCAGGGTGGTCAGCGGCTCCAGCACGTCGCGGAAATAGCCGCCGATGGCGTCGGTAAAGCCCCGGTCCCGCCGGGACAGGACCGTTTTGAGATAGGGCAGGCGGACGCGTTTCGCCGCCTCCCTGGCGTCGGTCTTCAGCGGCCACACGGTTTTCACCTTTTCGCCGCCGCGGTACAGCTCCAGCTTGGAGTGCCCCATGCCGGGGATGATGATACAGGGAAGGTTGGTTGACGGTTTCATGACGGCCCCACTTACAGCGTTTTTTTGCAGCAGATAATCATAATATGTATTGTACAACAGTTTTCCGGCAAATGCAATCTCCCGCGCCCTAAAATTTTCCTGTTTGACAGAACGGGCGGATTATTGTACAATGACAGAGGAAAGGATGAGAGCGATGGCAAAACAGACGAAGACCAACGTGATGCGCCTGCTGGACGGCGCGAAGATCGCATACACCGAGCACTGCTACGCGGATACCGGCGCCGTCAGCGGCACGGACGTGGCGCGGGTGCTGGGGGAGCCCCCTGAAAAGGTGTTCAAAACGCTGGTGACCGAGGGCGCCACCAAAGAGCACTACGTTTTTGTGGTGCCGGTGGAAAAGGAGCTGGACCTGAAAAAGGCCGCCAGAGCCGTGGGGGAAAAGAGCGTGGCCATGATTAAAGCAAAAGAGCTGCTGCCCCTGACGGGATACGTCCACGGCGGCTGCTCCCCCATCGGCATGAAAAAGTTCTTCCGGACCACGGTGGACGTTTCCGCCCGGGAACAGGCGACCGTCTGCGTCAGCGCCGGAAGGATCGGCTATCAGGTGGAGCTGGCCCCGGCGGATCTGGAAAGGATGATCCGGCTGGCCTACGCGGATATCACGGTATAACCCCCGCAAAAAAAGGCTTGAATACCCATTCACCTTGCGGTATAATGGGTAAAAAGACAGTAAGGGGCGTGAGGCAGGATGATTTCTACCAAGGGGCGCTACGCACTGCGGGTGATGATCGACCTGGCGGCCAACGGCGACGGGGGAGCTCTCCCGTTGAAGGAGATCGCCGAACGGCAGGAGCTTTCCAAAAAGTATCTGGAGATCATCGTCAAAGATCTGGTAAAGGCGGGCCTGGTGGTGGGCGCCAGCGGCAAGGGCGGCGGCTACCGGCTGTGCCGGTCCCCCGGGGATTACACCGTGGGGGAGATTCTGGAGCTGATGGAGGGGACGCTCTCCTCCGTAGCGTGCCTGGCGGACGGGGAAAACGACTGCCCCCGCCGGGGCGTGTGCCGCACCCTGCCCCTGTGGGAGGAATACGACAAAATGGTGCGGGACTTTTTTTATTCCAAAAAGCTGACGGACCTGCTGCCGGCGAACGCGCCCGGCGAAAATGGCGGCCCTGCCGCGCCGCCGGAGAACAATTGAGAAACCGCCTATTTATGACAGGAGGAACGACAGATGAAAAAACTGATTTCCCTTATTCTTGTTTTCGGGCTGCTGCTGTGCTGCCTGCCGCCCTGTTTCGCGGCGGCGGAGGGGGACGCTATCGCCATTCGCCTGAACAGCGACGTGGCCGGCTGCACCCGTGAGGACGTGGACAGGCTCATCGAGCTTTTATCCCCGCAGGTGACCTGGTACGAAAACGGGCAGGGCAACGGTCCCGTTTCCATCGCCAACGCCGCCGGGGGCGGGGAATACGCCCACATGGAGGCCGGAAGGGAATACACGGTCACCTATATGCTGCAGGCCGCCGAAGGGTATACCCTGCCGGAGGAGATCGGCGAGGGCGACGTGTCCTTTGCATGCGGCAAGGGCGTTTCCGTGATCTACTGCAAAATCGCGGAGATGCACAACCCCGCAACCCCCGATAAGTACGACAGGATCCGGGCGCTGCGGATCATGGCGACGGTAGTGCCCGACGGCACCGCGCTGCAGCGGATCATCGGCTGGGTGAGAGACCTGATCCTGAAGATCCGTTCATGGCAGCTGTATTGAGGAAAACCGCCATGCCGGAAGCTGAGAAATATCCTCTTTATACCCTGCTGATCGAAGTCACGCAGAAGTGCAACGCCGCCTGCGAGCAGTGCGGCAGCCGCTGCGATATCCACAGCGAGGAATTCCTTTCCGGGGAGCAGATCCTTGCCGCCCTGCGGGATATCAAAGAAAAGATCGGCGCCTATACCATGCTGAACGTCACCGGCGGCGAGCCGCTGCTGCGCAGGGACCTGTTTGAGATCATGACCGAGGCCACCGCCATGGGCTTTGAGTGGGGCATGGTGACCAACGGCTCCCTGATCACGGACGAGGTCATCGGAAAGATGCGGCAAAGCGGCATGAAGACCGTCACCGTCAGCCTGGACGGCCTGCGGGAGACCCACGACGCCCTGCGCCATCTGCCGGGCGGGTGGGACCGGATCATGACGGCCCTGCCGAAGCTGAAAAAGGCGGGGTTCCTGGATCACGTACAGATCACCTTTACCGCCAACCGGCGCAACGTGTATGAATTTGAGGAGCTGTACCGCCTGCTGCGGCCCGTTGGCCTCGATTCCGTCCGGGTGAGCGTGATGGACCCCATCGGCCGCGGGCGGGACAACGCCGGGCTGCTGCTGACCCGGGAGGAGATTTTGTACTTCACGGGGCTGGTGAACCGGCTCAACCGGGAGGGCCGCGGCCCGAAGATCGTGTGGGGCTGCCCCCACTATCTGGGCAATCTGCTGGACGGCCGGCGGTTTTCCTGCTTTGCCGGGATCTATACCGCCTCCATCCTGTACAACGGCGATATTTTCGTCTGCCCCAACGTGCCCCGGCGGCAGGAGCTGATACAGGGCAACATTCTGCGGGACAGCTTCGGGGAGGTGTGGCGGAACGGCTTTGCGGTCTTCCGCGACCGGCGGCTGCCGCCGAAGTGCGGGGGCTGCCCCCACAAAAACGCCTGCAGGGGGGATTCCCTCCACACCATGGATTTTGACAAAAACGAACCCCTGTTCTGCTACCGGGACCTGCTGGAGGCCCCTGGGGAGCAGGCTTACCAGGACGCGCTGTTCGCCCGGCACCCGGAGGTGTCCTTCTGCGAGATCGCCGGGGAGGAGGACGCCCCGCGGCTGCTGATCGAACCGGAGGCCTTTGATTTCATCCGGCGGTATTTCCACCTGGGCAAAAAACACCCCCAATCCATGTACGAGCAGCAGATGGCGCTGATCGGCTTTACCGTGGGTGATCTGAGCGCCGTGCGGTACGTGATCCCCTGCGACGGGGCGCTGCGGGCGGCCGACAATGCGATTTTTACCAATAATATTCTGAAAACGGTTGACAAAGAGCTGAAAATCATCAATAATAATTATTACGGGAGCGACGACAGGACCCTGCCCGGCAGCGAGTGCGACAACCGGGCGCCCATGCGGTTTCTGGGCTTTATCCACAGCCACCCCACCCAGAGCGGGCTGCAGTACAGCACCGGGGACGAGGCCATCCACTACCGGATGCTGAAGCGGTACGGCTCCTATTTCGGCGTTCTCGTCAATCCCGCCGACGCCACCATGGGCGCGTATTACGGAAAGGAGCTGCGGCAGGCCCGCCTGATCGTTCCGGAAACGTGACCCTTACGGTCTTTCCCTTTTATTCCCCGCGCCGCCCGCCCACGGGCGGAACCGGCGCCATACTGACAGGAGGTGCTTATTGATGCAATCCATTATCGCGCTGATCAAATCCCTGGTGAACAAGATCCTGACCTTTTTCCGCCTGCGCGGCGTGGGGCCGGTGATCATCGACGACCCGGAAGCCCCCTCCCCCGTGGATCCCGGCGAGGTGGTCTGCTACTACGGCTGCCCCAACAGCAAAAAGGCGAAGCAGCTGCAGCTGAACAAAAAGAGCTACCGGTAACGGCAAGCGCGGCCAAAACCGCCGGCGGGAATGTCCCGCCGGCTTTTTTGCGCGGCAAAAAATAACGCTTGCCTTATTCTTTAAAAAGATGTATAATTGTGTCAAGAATTATCATCAGGGGGATCGTATGGAACAGAAGTACATCAAAAGAGTATTGAGCCAGTGCACCAAAGCGGAGCTGATCTACTGGTGGACGCTGCGGCTGCTGATGGTGGGCGGTATGATCTTCACCGTGGTCCGCTACCTGCGAGGCGCGCCCTTTACGCCGGGCGGCTTCAACCCCAGCTACAAGTTCAATATCGCCAACGGGCAGTATGAGCCCTCCGTTTACAACGCGCTGCAGATGGGCCTGAACCTGGTGGGCATGTTCGCCTTTGAGATCTGCCAGTTGTTCCCCAAAAAGACCTTTGTACGCAATATGCCCTCCTATTTTCAGAACATCACCGCGCTGGGGTTCTTTCTGGCCTCCTTCGGCGGGGCGTTCCTGAACTTTTACTACGTCATCCCGGGGTTCGACAAGCTGCTGCACCTGACCGGCTGCGTGGAAGCGGTGTTCATCTCCTACGAGATGGTGGCCGCCATGCAGCTGCGGGACAAAAAGACCTGCCCCGGCAACATTGCCGCGCTGGCCGCCTTCGGCATGGCCTTCATCTTTGCCGCCGGGTGGGAGCTGTTTGAGTTTTCCACCGACCAGTGGCTGGGCTTTGACGCGCAGCACTGGAGCTATAAAAACGCGTTGGTGGAAGCGGGCGTGGAACGGATAGACGAGCTGTTCAACTTTATCTCCCTGAAGCGCTTTTCGCCGGAGGAGCAGAAGATGCGCTTTGCCATTATGGACACCATGGGCGACGCCATCCTGAACATTCTGGGCGCGGTGCCCATGTACCTGGTGCTGCGCAAGCGCCCCTACCGCCACATGGGCAAGCGGGACGTGAACCGGCAGATCGAAGAGCTGCTGGCCGCCGAGCGGCAGGAGGAGACCGCCGCGGTGTGACGGACGTGTTAATGTTTGCGAAATTGTGATAGATGTTTTAATTTTTAATTCTTCCGCGATTTTTTTCCGTTTGACACTTGCCATTTGCGCCGGATTATGCTAACATGATATTGCAAGAAATTGTAATTTTTTTCTCATAATTTAATATTTTGGTCTTTGTTAT
>CAMJYF010000064.1 GCA_946409885.1 uncultured Clostridia bacterium
GGCCATGGGCAGCCCGATCATGAAGATCGTTGAAAGCAGCATGGCGATGAGTTTGGAAAAAACAGCGGTAAAATATAACATAAGCGTCTCCTTCCCGTTTATCCGGTTATTCTTTCAGCAGGGCGGTATAATACCCCGCGCAGAGGAAGGAGGCGGCCACGCCGCACTGGGATAACAGTTCCGTGTAATTGTCCGGGTCGGCGCCGCCCGAACAGAAGAAGGGATCGTACAGCCCGTCGCCGTCCCTGGTGGCCAGTTCGTCGGTCAGAACGGCCGTCAGCCGTTCCAGCGGCAGCGTGTCCTTCTGCGGGTCAGTCTCGTAGAATTTCACGTAGCTGCGGGCCAGCCATCCCACGCACCAGGATTTGAAGATGGGGTTCTCCCGCATGGCAACGCGGGCCGTGCCGTCTTCTTTCTCCGTCACCTCAAACATCAGGTCCAGCGTGGCGTTGACGGTGGCGGCGGTCAGGTCGTAATAGGTCTGCTCGCCGGTGATCTCATACAGCAGGCTGCCGGCGTAGATCATGGTGGCCTGGTTATAGATCCCTTTCCACTCGCTGATTTCGCCGGTCAGCAGGATGGCGTCGCTGAAGAGGTCGTTTTCCCGCAGGGCGGCGTTCATCCAGTCGTAGAGCAGCTTTCCCCGCTCCAGATAGATTTCCTTGCCGGTGATCTGATAGGCCAGCAGCTCCGCGATGGCGATGGGCGCGTTGTCGCAGGCGTGCTTGCCCAGAAATTTACTGGACCAGTAAATACCGCCGCCCAGCGCATCGTCCCAGCCGGTCCACAGAAACGCCAGGTTCTTTTCCGCGTCCGCCAGCAGTTCCGGTTTGCCGAGATTCCGGTACCCCAGCAGCTGCTGGATACAGATCCAGGCGTTGTCGTCGTAATAGAAATCGCCCTCGCCCCCGGCGGAGGCGTTATAGTAGGTCACGCCGTCATAGGTCCCCTGAGGGGCGTTGATCCGGGCGTTTTCCACCTTGTAGCGGTCCAGCACCTTTGTCAGCGCGTCGGCATAGTGCAGCTTCAGGCTGACGTTGGCGGGGCAAAGCCGGTAAGCGTCGCAGAGCATTTCGATGTACGACGCGGCGGGCCACACGGTGGGGGAACCCTTTTCGTTGGTCCGTTTGTAGAGCTTATGGGTGACAAGGTTGCTGCATCGACGCATCAGCAGCTCCGTCAGCTCCCACCCGGCGGCCGCGCAGGGGTCCTTTGCGATTTGCGCCGCCTGCTGAACGGAGACCTTCCCTGTGGAAAACCCCGTGGAGAAAAACATCATCACGCTCAGGAAAAAGGCCAGTATTTTCTGCATCATGGCGGTTCCTCTTTTCTGTTACGGTCAGTCTTTGTACTGATAGGCTCTCACGTAGTCGATGATGAAATCGGTGGGCATATCGTCTGTGGTCAGGATGCTGCCGCTCCAGCTTTCGCCGGGCACGGCGTCGGCGCCGCCCACCTCCACGGAGAGGATCATATATTCCGGCACCTGCGAAGCGCCGCCGAAATTGCTGCGGCCGGTCTCGATGCCGTTCACGTAGAAAATATAGCCGTCCTCGTTCCATTCCAGCCCGTAGGTGTTGAACTTTTCATAGGGGTCGTTCAGCAGCAGATAGGGCTCGCAGACGTTGGTGCTGCGCAGGTCCTCGCCGTAGCCGTCGTAGTGGATATTGGAGGACACCTTCCGGTTGTGCCTGGCGGTGTAATAGGGCGCTTCAAAGATGTCGATCTCCGCGCCGTCGGTGCCGCCGTTGCCCACGTTCCCCATGCCGCCGCACAGCATCCAGAAGGCGGCCCAGAGCCCGCTGCCCTTGGGCAGGATGCAGCGCACCTCAAAATAGCCGTATTGCTGCCTGTACCGGCCGTTGGTATCCAGGGCGCAGGTGTACCAGCCGGGCTTGCCGTTGCCGTTGTAGCCCTCGGGATAGTAAGCGGTGCGGATGTGCAGCTTGCCGTCCTCCACCGTCGCCATATCCGTGTGCCAGTAACTGCCGCGGCGGATCACGGCCTCCGTATTGTTGCAGTAATGGCCCTCCCATTTTGTTTCGTCAACGCTGTCGCCGTCGAACTCGTCGGACCAGACCAGCTCGAAATCCTTCGCGTGGGGCACGCGGGGGAAGCCGCCGGGGGATATCATCATCAGCAGGCTGAGGAAGGCGGCCCACAGCGCCTTTATGAACGATACAAACTCCATGTTGTTTCCTCCTGTTATGTTTTTTTATCGGTTTATTTTACGAACAGCAGCCGCAGCATTTTTTTCAGGTCCTCAAAGATCTGTTTGAGCCGCGCGATCAGGGAGTTCTCCCGTTTGTAATTGCCCAGGGCGGAAGCGTCGTTTTCCGCCGTCAGAGGCTCCAGCTGATGATTCTTTTCGATCATAAAGCGGGGATAGTCCTCATTTTCCACCGTCATCTCCGCGCCGCTGGCAATCAGCCAGTCCATGAACCGGTATTCTGCCGATTCGTCGCCGTTCAGGGTGCCCAGGTGCGTGGAGTTTTTGATGAACCAGGTCTTTTCCGGGAAGGCGCAGGTGGAGGCGTCGATCATCCGGTCCGGGGAGACGCAGCCCGCCGGTTCCGGGTTGGCCTGTACGTAATCCTCCGGGAAGGGGGTATCGTACCGGGCCGCCGTGGCGCCGATGGAGGCGTAGCAGGTATCCACGATGGCGTCGGAGCCGTCCTTGCGGGAGGCGATGACGGGCACGTTGGGATAGCCGTATTTGGCGATGACGGAGACGTTCACGCCCTTGGCCATGGCGGAGGAGAGCAGCGCCGGGATATTGCCCTGCACCTCATGGTAGAAATCGGTCTTTTCATAAAAGGCGTCGGTCACCATGCCGGAGGCGAACTCGTTGCGCACGTAGTCGTAGTCCTCATAGGGGATCATGGCCCAGAAGCCGGGCATTCTGCCGAAGATATACTTCAACGCCTGCCGGCGCACCCGCGAAAAGGCGGTGTCCACCAGCTTTCCGGCCACGGCGGCGGTCAGGTCCGTCACGCCCTCCTGGTGCAGCACGTCCACCAGCGCCTTCACCAGCTCGCCCCGCGCGTCCGTGCCCAGTACGCCGTTAAGAAAGGCCACGGTGCTTTCCGCATCCATTTCGATATCGCGCTTGAAGGCGTCCCCGCAGAAGGAGGAGCCGTTGAAGGCGCCGCAGTAGAAAATGGTCTGATCGAGATATTCCGTCCCGTAGACGGCAAGGTAAGAGGACAGTACGCAGGTCCCCATGCTGTAGGCGATCACGTCCACTTTTTTCGCGCCGGTGCATTCCAGCACGTATTCTATGAAATCGTGGAAGCCCCCGGCAAGGGTGCGCATATCCAGCCGCCAGTCGTAGCTGTAATAGATATGGTCATCGGCGGTATATCCCTCGTCCTCATGGTATTTGGCGCGGATGGCTTCCGGCGTGGGGTACTTATAGGCGGCGGTGGTGCGGACCTTGACCGGGTCGCCGTTCTCGTCGCAGCGCAGGCCGTCGAACAGCGCCAGCACCGCCTGGTTCAGCGGGTAATCCAGCGAGTGGAACTCGCCCTTCAGCGTGCGGTCCAGCACCGGCCGGATGGTCTCCCGCAGGCCCCGTTTGATGGAGTCGGCGGAGGGCGGGAAGATCCGCTCGCCCGTCTCCTCGTCCACGGTGTCGGTGGAGGTGAATCCGGCGATAAAGATCACCGGGGTTTTGTTTTTGGTTCCGTCCGTCCCCGCCGCAAAGGCCGCCTGCGCCCATACGGGCAGCAGCATCAGGGCGGAAAGGATCAGGCACAGCGTTTTTTTCATAAATCAGTCTCCTTGTCGGTTATTGTTTTTATTGTTCCACGTACACCATACTCCAAATGGAAATCTCCGGCAGAATGAATGTGACGTATGTTCCTCTGAAATCCCGGCCTTCCGCAAAGGGCAGTTCTTCCATGATCCCGCTGTCATCGGGTGTGGCCAGGTACACATGGGAGGGTGTTTTCTCCACGTATTGCAGCACGTGCAGATTGGTCCGTTTTTCCGGCATGGGCTGCGTGCCTTCCGCGTCCATCCACTCCAGCGATTCGAGCCCTGTAAAATTGAGGAAATTCAGCACCAGGTCGCCATTGCCGTTCTCCCGGTTGACGCACCAGACGGCGTTCTTCTTCGGTTTGTCCTTCACCGTGAGCAGGTTGACCTTCGTCTGCTTGTCCGTGGGGCGGAAGGCGGCGTCCCGCAGAAGATTCTCATAGGCCACGGAGAAGGAATAGTACCGTTCCAGCGCCGCGTTCAGCGTTCCGTCCACGGTCAGTGTTCTGCCGGGGTAGTATTCGCTTTTCAGCATACCCGTATCCCCCAGCTCCAGATGCGCCGCGCCGGAGGCCATCAGCGTGGCGTCCGTCAGCAGCACACCGGCGGGGTTGAAGGCGTCGGCGGAACTTTCCCGGTCCATGTAGGCTGCCAGCACAACGCCCTTGTCGTCCGTCATCTTTTCCCGCAGGCGGTACACTTCATCGCGAAGATTCCGGTACTCCTTGCCGTCGCTCTCCCAGAATTCCTCATACATGATATCGTAATCGGTCCGCGAGAGCATCTCGTCGCTGCCGTAGCCGGAAACGGGGTTGAAGATCACCTTTGTCCCCAGCTCGTCCCGCACGCGGTTCAGCAGCAGCACGTAGGCCTCCGCCAGGTCCACTTCATTGCCCTCCGCGTCGTAAAGGGTCCCACGGCCGCCGAGGGAATCCGCCTGCAGGCCGTCGTAGCCGAAGACCTCCAGCGCGTCCCGGGTGACCTTGAGGTAGTGGTCCTGCCAGTGCCGGTTGGCGGGGTTGAACAGGTAGATGCGCTGGGTCTCCCAATCGCCGGGCAACTCGCCGTGGTAGTCCTGTTGCTTCGCTTGCGGGTCCCGGAACAGTCCCCAGGAACGGTCCACGCCGTTCGCCTCGTAATCCTGATACGCGCCGAACAGCAGATTGTACAGATAGGCGTTCATGCCCCGGGCGTGTCCCCGGTCGATGAGCCCTTTGACCGAAGAGAAAGAGGCGTTCTGCCGCGCCAGCGTCTGCCAGGCGGCGTCGGGATGGTCCGCCGTTCCCGCCAGCGGCCGGTCGTGCCGGTCCATCACGTCGTAGAAGAAAAGGCCCGTGATGTGAAAGCGGTTCAGCCGGTCGATGACGGCGTCAAGCGCTTCCGGGGATTTGGCAGTGTAATCGGTCAGATAGCCATACCGGGGAAATCGGGACCAGTCGGAGGCCACTTCCGCGGCGGTCATGGCGGCGTCCAGCGTGGTTTCCCCCTGCCGGACGCATGCCTCCACCGCATAGCCGGTAAAATCCGTTTCCGGCAGCGTCAGGGTGAAGGTCTCCGTTGCGGGTTCGCCGGCTGTCAGTTCGACCGGTATCGTCTCCTTGAAAACCGTCTCCGCGAAGTGAATGGCTCTGACGGTCAGTTTTGCCGACATGTCCTCCCCGGAGAGCAGCGTCACCGAGACCTGCGGCTGCTCGCCGGGCAGGTACCGGGATTTATCCGTGACCACGTCGCGGATCACGCTTGTTTTCTCCGGTTCCTCCGTTTTGTGCGCTGCGAACAGGCGTTTCAGCAACCGGCACAGCATGGACAGCCGCGTCGTGATCTGCCGGAAAAAGGCCTGCGCGCAGGTTTCGGAAGCGACGGCGGTCTCCGCCACGGCGGGAGCCTCCCGGGCAAAGGCCGCGGGGCACGTGTCGCAGGCGGAAAGCAGCAGCGTCAGCGACAGAAACAGCAGAAAAATCCGTTTGGCGCATGGTTTCATTCCCGCAGCCTCCTTGTCAAAAAAGTGATTTGTTTTTTGCCGTATGTATTGCGGAAAGACGCGGAGGGATCGTTCTTGACCCTGCCGGATCACTTCCCGTAGGCGTCGCGGCACCACCGCGCGATCGCCGCGATCAGCTCCGTGGGCAGCGGTCTGTCGTAAGGCAGGCGGATCGCGCCCTTGCTCACGTCGAACCCGGCCAGTTCCTCCCGGAAGACGGCGGTCGCATCGCCCCCGGGGTACAGGCCAACGTGATTCTTCGCCGCCGCGAAGTGGATCAGGTTCCTGCCCTGCCGGAAGGTGGGCATGGACCAGGAGATTTGCTCCTGCGCGTCCGGCAGGGCGGCGCGGAGGATGGCCCGGAGCTCTTCCAGCCTTGGGCGGACTGCCTCGTCCTGCGCGGCGATATATTCCTCCACAGTCTGCGGCTTCCCGCAGAAGTGGGGCTGATTCTGTTTGCCGAAGGCCCGGCCGCACGCCGGGCAGATCCAGAGCTTCTCCATCTGCGTCACCGGCGGCGCGTCAGTCAAAACGCATCCGGTCCCGCATGCTCTTCGCCGTGGCCATCAGGCGGGCAAGGATGGCGTCCCGCTCCGCGTCGGGGGCTTCCAGGCTCTGGTGGTGGGCCTCCATCACACAGTCGCCCAGATAGCCGATCTCCTTCAGAACCGTCAGGAACAGGTCCCAGTCGATGGTGCCGTCGCCGGGGATCAGGTGGCCGTCGCCGCTGCCGTCGTTATCCTGGATGTGCAGGGACAGGGGCGCCACGGAGCATTGGCGGAGGATATCCGGCCCGTACCCGCTGCAATGGGCGTGGCCCACGTCGAAGCACCAGCCGAACCAGGGGGAATCCACCCGTTTGACCAGGTCCGCGATGATACGGGGGTCGGCGGAAGCGCCCCACAGGATGTTTTCGGACAGCAGCACCACGCCGCACTCTTCCGCCACGGGCAGCAGCTTTTTGATGGCGGCCTCGTTGACGGACAGGAACCGGAGCCTGCTGTCGATGGTATCGCCGCTGGCGTTCCGGAAGATCGGGTGGATCACCAGATACCGGGCGCCCAGCACGGCGGCGGCACGGATGGACCGGACCGCCCAGTCGTAGTCGTCCGCCTCACCCGGGGCGTGGGCGTGGGTGTAGGGAACACCCAGCTCATCGGCGTGGTCCTTCAGGGACCGCGCCCAGGTCAGGTAGTCGTCCGCCAGGAAGGGGGAGCCGTCGAAGGTCCAGTAGTCAAAGCCCATGTCAATGCCTTCATAGCCCAGCGCGGCCAGCCGGTCCGCCGCCTTTTCGGCGGGGTAGCCGTCCTCAAACACGTCCGTGGTGGTGACGATGCGGGGGATCATGGGGATCACCTGCGAGCCCTCGAAGGACTTGTACTCCCGCTTTACCTCCAGCTCCTTCACCCATTCGCGGGTCTCAAAGGTCTTCAGGTTGCCGTTGGTGTTGTTGTATACCCAGGTGGGGGTGGGCCACAGGCACACCTCGGGGGAGACAGCGGCGTAGAAATTCCGCCCCACGCCGTCCTGCCCGTGGTGGGCCATCTTGCAGTAGTCGCAGTCCAGCAGACCGGTATCGCCGTACTTTTCCACCACGTAGTTGCCCGCGTTCTCCGCGGCGTCGCCGTTGAAGATCACGCTGGTGCCGCCCAGGTCCATCCGCATGATGGTGGAGCTCTCGTTGCAGTTGCGCCATTCCGGGTTGAAGGTGTAGAACACGGTGAATTTTGCCGCGCCCACGTGGAACACGTCCCCTTCCGCCAGCTCGGCGGCCTTGTCCGCGAAGGCGGGCTTCAGCCGGTTGAACTCGCTGATGACCGTCACGGCCCATTCGTCGTAGCCGTCGTAAAAGGAGGCCTCGGGGAAGTTGGCGTAGACCCTGTCGAAGGACACCACGTCCGCGTAGTGCTCCACGACCTCCAAAAACACTTCGCAGTGGTCGTCGTGGGGGTGGGAGAGGAACCAGGCGTCGATGTGGGGCCTTTCCATGCCGGTGGCCTGCTTCAGGTACTCCACAAAGTAGGGCGTTTCCGTCCGGTGGCCGCCGTCAATGACGATGACCCTGCCGTCCTCCGTGGTGATGATAAAGCTGTCGCCGATGGTGTCGGTGACGGATTTGAGCATATGGATGGC
>CAMJYF010000065.1 GCA_946409885.1 uncultured Clostridia bacterium
CTCCATGGGCGCGCTGCTGCGCTTTCCGGTGACGGCCGCCCCGGACGGCGCGGCGTGGCTGACCGCCCGCCGGGCGGAGGGCATGCGCCTGCTGGCCACGGTGCCCGACCGTGCCGCGGACGATATCACGAAGCTGACGCTTTCCACCGGCGCGGTGCTGGTGATCGGCAACGAGGGCAGCGGCGTCAGCGAACAGACGCTGGCCCTCTGCACCGACCGGGTCACCATCCCCATGGCGGGCAAGGCGGAATCGCTGAACGCCGCCGCGGCTGCGGCGATTTCGATGTTTGTGCTGAAACAAAAAACGACAGAATCGTCGTAAGTCGTGAGTCGTAAGTCGCAAGAGGCGCCTTACGGCGCCAAAAAGGGTACCGGATTTCCGGATGCCGGGATAAAATGGACGCCCGGTTTTCCTTCCCCGGTCGATATTGCGAAAACTTACGACTTACGACTTGCGACTTACGACTGAAATGATTACTGCCTGGCTTCGCATCCACTACGCCATCGGCGGGACGACGGCGTTTTTGCGGATGCTGCAAAAATATCCCGATCCTTCGGACCTGTACCGGGCGCTGGAGACACGCGCCGAGGAACACGGTCTGTTGGGGCGCGTTTCCCCGGAACGGTTCTTTGCTTTTGATATCCCCCAAGCGCTGGCGGCGGAGGAGCTCTGCCGCGCCTACGGCTGGCGGATCATTCCGTTTACGTCCGCGCTGTATCCCGATTTGCTGCGGCGGCTGAAAAACCCGCCCGCCGTGCTGTTCGCGCGGGGCAGCCCGGAACGGCTGCAAAACCCTTTCCGGGTGGCCGTGGTGGGTACCCGCGCCGCCACCCGCAGGGCGGCGGACGCCGCGGCGCTGCTGGGCGAGGCGTTGTCCCGCGCGGGCGTTACCGTGGTTTCTGGCGGCGCTTATGGCGTCGACAGCGCGGCGGCCCTTGGCGCGGGAGGCGTTTCCGGCGCGGGCTGCGTTACGGTGCTGGGCAGGGGCTTTTCCCCCGCCGCGGACGCGGGCCCCGCGGAAGACAACGCGGTGACGGTAACGGAGCTGCTGCCGGGTCTCTCCGGCAGAGCCTTCAATTTTCCCAACCGCAACCGGTTGATCGCCGGTATGTCCGCCGGTACCGTGGTGCTGGAGGCGGGCGGCAAAAGCGGCTCGCTGATCACGGCGAAGGACGCCCTGCGGCTGGGCCGGCCGGTGTTCGTGCCGGAAAAAGAGATCCTCGACAGCCCCGGCTGCGCGGCGCTGGCCGCCCAGGGGGCCCGGTCCTTTACCACGCCGTGGGAGGTGATCGCCGCCCTGTTCCCGGCGCTGACCGATCCCCCGGAAGCGGCGCTGACGCGGCTGGACCGGGCGCCGGTGGGGCGGTATGAGCAAAGCCTGTACGGCGTTCCCGGACGGGCGTCACGGGAGGATTCTTTCCCGGCGTCATCCCGCGGTTCCGCCGCATCCGCTTTTGCGCCGGTTCCCCCGGGGCCCTCTGTTCCCGCCCCGGCGGCAATGCCGGAATCAGCGCCGGTTTTGCCGGGGAATCTCGCCCCGGCGGCGACGCCGGAACCAACGCCGGTTTTGCCGGAAAACCTCTCCCCGGAGGCGCGGGCGGTGGCCGGAGCGCTGGCGGACGGCCCCCGCTATGTGGATGAGATCATTGAACGGCTGGGGCTTTCCGCCGCCAAGGCGCAGATCGCCGTTACCGAGCTGGAGCTGGAGGACGTGATTTCCGTTCTGCCCGGCGGCCGGGTGGCGTTACAATAGCAAACCATTTTATTATTTATCATATACAGACAAGGAAGAAAAGCATATGTCAAAACTCGTCATTGTGGAGTCCCCCGCAAAAGCGAAGACCATCAAAAAATACCTGGGCAGCGGCTATGAGGTCAAGGCCTCCATGGGGCACATCCGCGACCTGTACGCCAACAAGCTGAGCGTGGACGTGAAAAAGGACTTTGAGCCCAATTATACGGTCATCAAGGGAAAGGAAAAGCTGCTGAAGGAGCTGACCGAGGCGGCCAAGGCCAGCGACGAAGTCATTCTGGCGACGGACCCTGACCGGGAAGGGGAGGCCATCTCCTGGCACCTGGCCACGCTGCTGCACCTGGATATGAACCAGAAGAACCGGGTCAAGTTCAACGAGATCAACAAGCGCAGCGTGGAGGCGGGCATCGCCCACCCGGAAAAGATCAATATCGACCTGGTGAACGCCCAGCAGGCGCGGCGCATCCTGGACCGGCTGGTGGGTTACCGCCTGTCCCCCTTTATCTCCCAGAAGATCCACCGGGGTCTTTCCGCCGGCCGCGTGCAGAGCGTGGCGCTGCGGTTCATTGTGGACCGGGAGGCGGAGATCAACAAATTCGTGCCGGAGGAGTACTGGACCATCGACGCCATGCTGATGAGCCCACCCTCCAAAAAGGCCTTTAAGGCCTCCTTTGCCGGGGATGAAAACGGCAAGGTGGCGCTGAAGTGCAAAGAGGACGCGGAAAAGATCCTGGCCCGGCTGGAGGGCGCGGTCTACACGGTGGCATCCGTGAAAAAGGGCGTGCGGAAAAAGCAGCCCTCGCCGCCCTTTATCACCTCCACCTTGCAGCAGGAGGCTTCCCGCAAGCTGGGCTTTACCGCCAAGCGCACCATGAAGGTGGCGCAGGAGCTGTACGAGGGCGTGGATGTGGAAGGCATCGGCTCCGTGGGTCTGATCACCTACATGAGAACGGACTCCCTGCGCATCTCCGAGGAATCCCGCGCGGAGGGCAACGCGTTCATCGCCAAGACCTACGGCGATAAATACCTGCCGGAAAAGCCCCGCTACTTCAAGACCCGTGAGGGCGCGCAGGACGGCCACGAGGCCATCCGGCCCTCCATCGTTTCGCTGACGCCGGAGGAGGCCAAGGGCTCCCTCACCGCGGAGCAGTATAAGCTGTATTCCCTCATCTGGCGGCGCTTTATCGCCAGCCTGATGGCCAACTGCGTGCAGAACACGGTCAAGACCGAGATCCACGCCGCGCAGGAGGGAAAGGACGGTTACTGCCTGTTCACCGTCAGCGGCTACTCCACCAAATTCGACGGGTATTCCGTGGTGTACGACAACAACGCGGACGACGACGAGGGCGAAAGTGTGCTGCCGGAGTTCACCGAGGGCAAGGCCCTGAAGCTGAAGGAGGTAAAGGACGAGCAGCACTTCACCCAGCCCCCCATGCGGTATACGGAGGCCTCCCTCATCAAAACGCTGGAGGAGACCGGCGTGGGCCGCCCCAGCACCTACGCCACCATCCTTTCCAAGATTCTGGACCGGGACTACGTGATCCGGGAATCCAAAAAGACCCTGAAGCCCACGGAGCTGGGCGTGGCCATCACGGAGCTGCTGAAGGACAAATTCCCCAAGATCGTCAACACCCGGTTCACCGCCGGGATGGAGGCGGACCTGGATAAGATAGAGGCGGGCGGCTACGACTACGTGAAGATGCTGCACGAATTCGACGACGAGTTTGAGGAGACGCTGGCCAAGGCCAAGGCCAGCATGGAGGGACAGAAGATCTCGCTGGAGGAGGACAAGACCGATATCCCCTGCGAGAAGTGCGGCGCGATGATGGTGGTAAAGGTGGGCCGCTACGGCAAGTTCCTGGCCTGCCCCAACTACCCGGAGTGCAAGACCACCAAGCCCTTTGTGGTGGAAACGGAGGGCTTCTGCCCCAAGTGCGGCAGCAAGATGATCAGCAAAAAATCCAAGCGGGGCTATACCTTCTACGGCTGCTCCAACTATCCGAACTGCGATTTCATGTCCTGGGAAGTACCCACCGCGGAGCGCTGCCCCCAGTGCGGCAAGAGTCTGTTCAAGGCCCGGGGCGGCGTGTACAAATGCATGGACGAAAACTGCGGCTTTGAAAGAAAAGGAAAAAAGAAAAAGGCGGAAGACGATGAGTGATCGTGTGACGGTGATCGGCGGCGGCTTTGCGGGCGTGGAGGCCGCGAAACAGCTGACCAAACGGGGGATTCCTGTGCGGCTTTATGAGATGAAGCCCGCGCGGTTTTCCCCCGCCCACAAGAGCGAAAAGCTGTGCGAGCTGGTCTGCTCCAACTCCTTTAAGGCCTCCCGGCCGGATTCGGCGGCGGGGGAGCTGAAAAACGAGATGGCGCTGCTGGGCTCGCTATGCGTGGCCTGCGCCAAGGAGACGGCCGTCCCCGCCGGGGGCGCGCTGGCTGTCAACCGGGAGGAATACGCCGCCGCCGTTACCGCCGCCATCGAAAGCGACCCGCTGATCCAGCTGGTGCGGGAGGAGGTCACACAGATCCCCCGGCAGGGGCTCGTCGTCGTGGCCGCCGGACCGCTGGCCAGCGACGCCCTGAGTGAGGATATCACGCGGCTGTGCGGCGACCGCCTCAGCTTTTACGACGCCGCCGCGCCCATCGTGACGGCGGAGAGCATCGATATGACCCATGCCTTCGCCAGCTCCCGCTACGACCGGGGCGGCGACGACGACTACATCAACTGCCCAATGAACAAGGAGGAGTACGAGGCCTTTTACCGGGAGCTGGTGAACGCCGAGGTGGTCACCCTGCGGGACTTTGAAAAGGGCGGTATTTATGAAGGCTGCATGCCCGTGGAGGTGATGGCCAGGCGCGGCGCGGATACCCTGCGCTTTGGCCCCATGAAGCCCGTGGGCCTGCGGGACCCCAGAACCGGTCACCGTCCCTGGGCGGTGCTGCAGCTGCGCAAGGAAAACCGGGAGGGGACGTTATATAACCTTGTCGGCTTCCAGACCAACCTGAAATTCCCGGAGCAGAAGCGGGTGTTCTCCCTGATCCCCGCGCTGAAGGAGGCCAATTTCGTGCGGTACGGCGTCATGCACCGCAACTCCTTCCTCAACGCCCCGGCGGTGCTGACCTCCGCCTTCAACATGAAGGACCATCCCGACATTTTCTTTGCCGGGCAGATCACCGGCGTGGAGGGGTATATGGAATCCGCCGCCGCCGGTATTTTGGCCGGCATCAACGCGGCGAGGCGGCTGGAGGGGAAATCTCCCGTGCTGTTCCCCGCCACCACCATGCTGGGGGCCCTGTCCCGCTACATCGCCGACGATACCATTAAAAACTTCCAGCCCATGGGCGCCGCCCTGGGCCTGCTGCCGCCTTTACCCGACCGAATCCGGGACAAAAGGGCGAGATACGCGGCGATCTGTGAGAGAGGCATGAAGGACGCGGAAAAATATGTTTCCGATGAGAAGCTATGACTTCTGACAGAGATCCATAAAAGGCGATCAGGAGGATGAAACATGAAATCGACATCTGTTTTTGTGAGATTTATCTCACTGTTGACGGCAGTGCTGTATCTGTTTGTCGGAGGGGTGAACGGCGTAATGTTCGCCGGGGAGCGGTATTCTCCCGAAAGCCGGGAGGAGATCCTGCTGAATACCGTTCTGACTGCCGATATCCATGTTGACAGCGATCCGTTGCATCCGCGAAACGTTCTTCTGATGAAACTGCTCAGGGGAATTGCCAGAAGCGACGCTCCGGTGGACGCGCTTGTCCTGGCAGGCGATATCGCGAATCTGGCGGAACGGAAGGAATACGGTTATCTGGAGTCCATTCTGCGGCTTTACAACAAAACCGGATGTGTGATTCCCTCCATGGGCAACCATGATTCCGGCAGTACCAGCATGGGCAAGGATTGCGAAAAGACGTTTGAAACGACCTGCGCCAATTTCCGTGAGTTTCAGCGGTTTTGCGGCATTGACAGCGACGCCAACTACTACACACGTTTGGTGAACGGTTATCACTTCATCATCATTGGAACCGACGAGATGCTGGACGAGGGAACCCCCGTGCTGCATGAAGAACAACTCAGTTGGTTGGATGATTGCCTTGCGGATGCGTCCCGCAGTGGGAAGCCGGTGTTTATCGTCGGTCATGAACCGATTTATTTTGGGGACCGTTTTACGAACGGTTATATTACGGCGGACGGAACGCCGTCCGGAATCGAGGAGATCATTCAAAAATATACAGACGACGGTACCGTTGTGCTGTTTATCGGCGGGCATCGTCACGATCCGTTTTCCGAACAGTGTTTTATGAATCCGTCGCAGAATTTTTACTGTATTAACCTGCCGACGTCAACAAAAAACGACGATGATACAAGTAAAAACGGAGAGGCCGCCGCGCTTGAAGTATACGAGGACAGAATGGTGATCAGACCCCGCAACTACATTTCGGGCGAGTGGTATGACTATCAATTTGAGGTCTCTCTCCAATAACAAATAACAGAATAGGTTGTTTCAGCAAAAAGAAAGGATTATATGAAAACGATCGAACACGCCATCGGCTACCATTTTAAGAATAGCGACCTGCTGCGCGTGGCGCTGACGCATTCGTCCTACTCCAACGAGCGGGGCACCGGCGTCAACAACGAGCGGCTGGAATTTTTAGGGGATTCCGTGCTGGGGTTCATCACCGCGGAATACCTGTTCAAAGCCCTGCCCGGCACGCCGGAGGGGGAGCTGACCAAGATCCGTGCCAATGCCGTTTGCGAAAAATCACTGGCGGTTTTCGCGAACGAGATCGGCATGGGGCAGTATCTGCTGCTGGGCAAGGGCGAGGACCTGACCGGCGGCCGGGAGCGTCCGTCCATTTTATCGGACGCGTTTGAGGCGCTGATCGCCGCCATTTATCTGGACGGCGGCCTGGAGGCGGCGAAGAAATTCGTGCTGCGCTTTGTTTCCCATACCGAAAAGGACGTGGCCTCCGTCACGGATTACAAGACGATATTGCAGGAGGTCATCCAGAAGAACCCCGACGAGCATCTGACCTACGTGCTGGCGGCGGAAAGCGGCCCCGACCACGACAAGACCTTCACCACGGAGGTGTACCTCAACTCCAACCTGATCGGCACCGGCGTGGGCCACAGCAAGAAAAAATCGGAACAGGCCGCCGCCAAAGAGGCGCTGGCGCTGATGGGCATCCGGGAATGAGACACGTCAACGTGGCGCTGTTCGTGCCCCACCGGGGCTGCCCCCACGCCTGCGCGTTCTGCAACCAGCGGACCATCTCCGGCCATACGGCGCCGCTGACGCCGGAGGCGGTGCGGGCCGCCTGCGAAACGGCCCGCGCCTGCCCCCACGACGTGAACAACAGCGAGGTGGCCTTTTTCGGCGGCAGCTTTACCGCCATCGACCGGGCGGAGATGATCGCCCTGCTGGAGGCGGCCCTGCCCTATGTGGGCCGCGATTTCGGCGGCGTGCGGATCTCCACCCGCCCGGACTGTGTGGACGACGGGGTGCTGTCCCTTTTGAAGGACTACGGCGTCACCGCCATTGAGCTGGGCGCGCAGAGTATGGACGACACGGTGCTGGCCCTGAACGGCCGCGGCCACACGGCGAAGGACACGGAGGCGGCCTGCGAACGGATCCGGCGGCACGGCTTTTCGCTGGGGCTGCAGATGATGACGGGTCTTTACGGTTCCAACGAAGAAAAGGACCGGCAGACGGCGCGGCGGTTCGTGGAACTGCACCCCGATACCGTCCGTATCTATCCCACCGTGGTGCTGGAGGGGACGAGGCTTGCCGACCTGTGGCGGCGGGGGGCGTACGTTCCGCCGTCGCTGGAGGATTCCGTGGCCCTCTGCGCGGACCTGCTGCGGCTGTTCCGGGCCAACGGCATCCGGGTGATCCGGCTGGGGCTGCACTCCGGCGGCAGCGTGGAGGAAGGATATCTGACCGGTGTGTACCACCCCGCCTTCGGGGAGCTGTGCGAGAGCCGCGTGTGCCGGGACCTGCTGGCCCGGCGCCTGCGGGACCTGCCCCCCGGCGCCTCCGCCGTCCGGGTGAATCCCAGGGACCTTTCCAAAATGATCGGGCAGAAAAAAGCAAATCTTGCCTAT